>NZ_DBHD01000003.1:106713-116567 GCF_002296025.1 Microbacterium sp. UBA837 | reverse complement strand
CGACCCCGCACCGCGGCTTCGTGACGCTCCGTCAGGCTCGGCGCGGTTTCCCGGTCAATCAGGCGGCGTAGCGACCGCCGAAACGATCCCACCGGCAGCGATTCCGCGAGCTCCAGCGCCCGCCCCACCAGGCCCGCCGCGACATCGGGGTCGAGTACATCGAGGTCATCGACCAGGATCTCCGCGTGACGGACCGTCACGTTTGCGTGGGAGAGGGACTCCAGAACCGTCGGGTAGGAGTGGACGAGTGATTCGGCGCGGGAGAGCATCATCCCCGCCGCGTTCTCCGTGATCCGCAGAGCAGACGCGAGTTCCAGCCGGAGGGAGCGCATCACCAGCTCCCGCGACCCGCCCCCATACCGCGACACATCATCGAGAGCCTCCAGGCGGAGGTCATCGACCCGAGCGAACCGTTGCGCCGCGAACACCGCCTCCAGGTCGGCAGCCTCCAACACGAGGGCGACAGCGTCCGGACGCGGCGGCACCCACCCCGCCACCTCGGCATCCCACTCCCGCACATCACCCTCATACAGGAACACGTCAGCATCCGGACCCTCGGGCCGCTGCCCCGACTCGCCCATGCCAACCTCATCCATACCCCGACACTACGAGGGGGTTCCGACATTGACACGCCCGCGCGGCCCATCGGTGATTGACTTGGCACGTGAGACTCGAGCCATGTCAGGTGGGCGATATCCACGACCTCGAGGAGTTTCTCGGCCGCGTGGATCTCACCGCGAGCGGGCTGGACTCGCCGACCGCGCGGCTGTGGATCGAGCGCGACCCCACCGGCGCCATCGTCGCAAGCGCCGGGTACGAACTGAGCGCCGACGGTGTTCACGTACTCATCCGGAGCGTCGCGGTCACTCCGCGCCTCCGGTCTGGTGGCCGAGGCGCGGAAGCGGCGCGGTTCGCCCTCCACCAAGCCTCGCAGGAGGGGGTGCGGCGCGCGTGGCTCTTCAGCCGCCGCTCGGGACCGTTCTGGCAAAGCCTGGGATTCCTGCCCGCAGACCGCGACGATCTCGCGGTCGCGCTGGCGGGAACGGAGCAGGTGCGGCCATTTCACGCACGGGCCAGTTCGAGCGCGAGATCGCATGGTCATGCCAATCGAGCGAGTGAAGCATTCGAACCCATGCGGCAGCCATCCACACGCCACTAGAGGTCGACGAGCGCTCGAGCGAGCCGCCGCACGGCCGACTCCACGCGCGCAGTGTCTCCCGTCACGTAGAGATCGAGAGCGAACCCCTTCAGTCCGCTGACGAGGAGGGTGGCGCCCTCACGCGGATCACCACTGTAGGCCGGGTGGCGCTCAAGTGCTTCCGTAACGCGGTCGAGCCACTCCGTGGTCGTTGCCAGAGCGAGAGGTCGGAGTGTCTCGTCGTGAACGGCAAGCGCCATCACTTCGAGCGTCAGCATGACGCGGGCTCGTTGACTCCCCTCGGCCATGGCGTGCCATATGCCGAGGATGGTGTCGTCGAGGCGCGCGCTGGTGTCGAACGGGGGCACACGGGGCGCGCTTGCCGCGAGCGCCTGGGTGAGCAGCTCCTGCTTCGAGCCGAAGTGGTGAATGAGCATCCGATCACTCGTTCCCAACGCGTCCGCGAGGGGTCGCAGTGAAAGTCCGGCGACTCCGTGCCCGATGAGGTAGTCCACAGTGCCGTCGAGCAGTTCCTGTCGTCGCTGCGCATCAATGGGTCTCGCCACTCCTTGACTGTAGCAGTTGCTACATATACGCTCGCCTCATGATTAACGAAGCAGCTGCTACAGAAACCCGATTCGTCGTCTTCGTCCATCTCACGGCACTCCCCTCCTGGCTCCGCCTCCCCCACGAACGACGCGCCGCCGTCCGTGCCGACGAACTGCTCACCGCGTTCGCGGCGCACCCCCGAATCCACACCCAGTGGATCGACGTGGAGTCCTACTCCGCCGCGTCGTCCGACATCCTCATCGCCCACGTGACCGACCTTGCGGACTGGAATCTTCTCTTCGAGAAGCTCCGCGACACCTCCTTCTTCTCCGAGCCGTACTTCCGCGTCGACCAGATTCTCGTGGGGATCGAGGACGGCTACCGCGCCGCAGAGACAGGCGCCGGTGCTGCGTGAGCGCGCCGACCGCGCTCACTGAGCGTGTGCTGATAACGGGCGGCACCCGCGGGTTCGGATGGGCCCTGGCGCGCCGGATGCAGAGCACGGGCGCCCTCGTCGCGGTCTGCGGACGATCCGTCGAAGCCGTCGCCGCGGCGAACGCGCACGGACTCACCGGGATCGTCGCGGACGTCGAAGATCCCGGTGACCGGCGACGTCTCATCGAGACCGCCGCTGATCACCTCGGTGGATTGACGCTCCTCGTGAACAACGCAGCGACGCAAACCGGCATCCGGTTCGACGCGGACACATCCGCGCAGGCCGAGCAGGCCTCGCTCCGCGAGATCCGAGTCGATTTGGAGGCACCGCTCGCCCTGACCGCCCTCGCGCGCCCTCATCTCGAAGAACAGTCATGCGCTGGGGTCGCCTTCATCACGAGCACGCTCGGCTTTGCGCCCAAACAGTCCGCGCCCGCCTACTGCGCCGCCAAGGCGGGACTCGCCGCATTCGCCCTGTCGCTTCGCTACCAGTGGGCTAAGAGCCACCCCCAGTTGAGCTCGATTCGCATCATGCTCCCGCTTGTGGATACCGATACGACCCGCGGTCGCGGGAGCGGCAAGATATCGCCCGAGGATGCCGCCCAGCAAGCGGCCCAGGCGATCGAGCGCGGCAAGGACGAGATCGTCATCGGTCGTGCACGGATCCTGACCACCCTCCACCACATCGCCCCGGGAGCGGCCGCCCGCATCACCCGCAACGAGTGACACACCCGCACACCCCCAGTGTGGCTCTCGAACCCCGCCCCACCGCCACTCCACGCGCCGCTGCGCAGCGCGCGGAGCCTCCGGCGGCGTGGGCCCGAGTGGGCTTCTCGCCCACCAAAGCGACACGGCACCCCGCCGCGCTGCGCGCGGCACGGTGCCGTGTACCCCCGGTGGGACTCGAACCCACACTTGAGCGATTTTAAGTCGCCTGCCTCTGCCATTGGGCTACGGGGGCGCGCCGTGATCAGCGATCCCACGCTACCCGCAGGGGCGCCCGCGACCGACAGTGTCAGGACTTCGCGGCGACCTTCTCAGGCTCCGACTCGGCCGGCTTTGGCTTCGGACGCGCCGCAAACTCCTCGAACACGTACCGCGGGTGCTGCACGGTCGACAGGTTCACGATGTCACGGCCGAGCCAGAGGTTGTTCCACCAACCCCAGATGACCCGCCACTTGCGCTCCCACGACGGCATCGCCAGGCCGTGGTAGCCGCGGTGCGCAAGCCAGGCGATGAAGCCCTTGAGCGCAAGCTTGCCCGACTGGAATACACCGTTGTACAGACCAAGACCCGCGACGGCGCCGAGGTTCTTGTGCACGTACTCGACGGGAAGCTCGCCGCGCAGGACCGCGGTGATGTTCTTGGCCATGAGCTTGGCCTGACGCACGGCGTGCTGCGCGTTCGGAACGCAGTACCCGCCGACGCCACCGCCCGTGAGGTCGGGCACCGCCGCAACGTCACCGGCGGCCCAGGCACCCTCGACGATCTCATCCTCGCTGCCGACGCGAAGGTCGGCGCGGGTACGGATGCGGCCACGTTCCTCGACGGGCAGGTCGCTGCCCCGCACGACTGTCGGGTTTGCCATGACACCGGCGGTCCAGACGATCAGATCGCTCGGGATGACCTCCCCGGTGGAGAGCTCGACGTTGCCGCCGACCGCTCCGGTGACCTGCGTGTCGAGGTGGACTGCTGCACCGCGCTCACCGAGTGACTTCATGACCCACTTGCTAGTCTCGAGCGAGACCTCGGGCATGATCCGGCCCATCGCCTCGATGAGGTGGAAGTGGGTCTCGTCGAAGCTCAGCTCGGGGTACTTCTTGAGCAGAGCGGATGCGATGGAGCGAAGCTCGGCGAAGACCTCGATGCCCGCGAACCCACCACCCACGACGACGACGGTGAGCAGGCGCTCCCGCTCGGGTCCGGGGCGAAGGGTCGCTGCCTTGTCAAAGTTCGAGAAGAGCTTGTCGCGGATCGCGACGGCCTCTTCGATCGTCTTCAGCCCGATGGCGTTGTCGGCGATCCCGGGGATCGGGAAGGTGCGCGAGACGGCGCCCGCGGTGACCACGATCTGGTCGTACTCTTCCTGCCACGGCTCACCGAGGGCCGGAGTAACCGTCGCTACCTTGTTGGCGTGGTCGATTCCGGTGATCTTGGCCGTCACGACGCGCGTGCGCTTGAGGTGACGACGCAGCGACACCACCGAGTGGCGAGCCTCGATCGAGCCCGCAGCGACCTCGGGAAGGAACGGTTGGTAGGTCATGTACGGAAGCGGGTCGACGATCGTCACCTGTGCTTCGCCGCGGCGAAGGTGCTTCTCGAGTTTCCAGGCCGTGTAAAAGCCGGCATACCCTCCGCCGACAATAAGGATCCTGGGCGTGGTGTTGCTCACGATGGGAGAACTCCTGAGATGTTTCAGCGGCGGGGGGCGCGGGACGCCAATCGGACGCGTCGGACAGCAGCGGTGACGCCGAGCGCCACCAGTATAGCCGCGACCGTGCCCGCCGTCAGCGGAACAGTCCCATACAGCAGTGACTCGGTACTCGGCAGCAGCGGCGAGGCCGCAGCTTGCTGCTCCACGGGAGGGAGGGGTTCGACTGCGGCAGGGGGAACTGTCGGCTCGGGATCGGGCACGAGATTTGCCCGACGGTAGATGGTGATCCACTCCGCGAGGCTCCCCAGGGGGTTCTCGCTGACCGCGGGTACGGATGCCGTCACCGCGGCCTGCGCATCCACCAGGCCGTACCCGTAGAGCGGATCGGGAAGCTCCGTCACTCCGGCGGGCGGGGTCGCGGTGCGGATGATGTGATTGATGACATTGTCGGCATCCATGTCGGGATAGGCGGAACGCACGAGTGCGGCAATACCCGCCACAATCGGGGCAGCACCACTGGTGCCGGGCCATTCGACCACGGTGCCGTCGGCAGAGACGCCCAGGAGCTTCTCGCTCGGCGCAACGACAGCGATCGTGATGCCCTGCGTCGAGGCGTCCAGGCTTGCGCGCCCCTGCGGATCCACTCCGCCGACCACGAGAACACCGGGGATCGTTGCCGGGGCACCGACGACTCCCGTCCCGCTCCCCCGGTTTCCGGCGGCCGCGACGACCACGACATCGTGTTCGAAGGCATACATGAATGCGTCGTCCCAGCTGCGATCCCAGTCCGGGGTATTCGTCGTGAACGACAGGTTGATGATGTCGGCGCCGTTGTCGACAGCCCAATAGATCGCTTGAGCGATCTGCTCCGTGAAGGGGACGGATGCCGACACACCGAATCCCACCGAGATCGACAGGAGCTCGGCATCCGGTGCCACACCGGTCATGCCGGTCACAGGGCTCGTTCCGCGGGAGGCGGCGAGGGACGCGACCCAGCTGCCGTGATCGGGGTCTCGCGCTCCCACGGGCGTGCGACCGTCCGGCGACCCGAGGCCAGAGACATCCGTGCCGCCGACAACTCCCGAGAACTCCGGGGGTCCTTTGCCGATTCCGGTGTCGATGATGGCGATCTTCACGCCTGCGCCCGTGGAGGTTTTCCAGGCGTCCCGGATGCCGTAATCGTCGAGCCAGTACTCCGCCGCCCGGAGCGGGTCGGCCTCAGACGGCGACGGCGAGGGGGGAACGGTGAAACCGGGCAGCGCGATGATGCCGACGATCGCGAGCGTCACGGCTGCCAGCCGCCCGAGAGAGCGGCGGCGGGGCTCTGGCGCCGTCGCAGCGCTCACGCGATCTCCTCGGAAACAGCCTCCACCGGGCGGATGGCAGCTCCCGGGTCGGTGCAGACGCAACGATCCGGGGACCAATCTGACAGTGCCAGCGCCCGGTCCCCGATCGGGTTCACCCCCGGCCCCGCGGCAAGCGAGTGCGCCAGCACAGCGTGCAGACACTTCACGCGTGTCGGCATGCCGCCCGCCGAGATACCAGCGATCTCCTCCGGGTCGCCGTACTGGGCGCGGTCCTCGAGATAGCTCTGGTGCGCGAGACGGTAGACCGCCGCGATCTCGTCGTCCACATCGAGCTGGTCAGCCAGCTCACGCATGGTGTGGTCGGCCTCGAGCACCGACATCGCGGCCGTCGCACCCGGATGCGTCAGGTAATAGAACGTCGGAAACGGCGTGCCGTCGGGAAGTCGCGGGGCGGTGGCGACAACCGTCGGGTTTCCGCAGGCGCAGCGCGCGGCGATCCCGAGCACTCCTCGAGCCGGGCGACCCAGCTGCTCGCGCAGAACGGCGAGTTCAGCCTCGGTAACGGGAGCGAACGGAGGCCTGGACACCTCTCCAGGCTACCGATCAGCTCCTGAAGTTCGGCTGCGTGTTCCGCGGCGACGGAGACTTGTCAGACAGTTGCTGCTTTCCGGACCCGAACAACGGTCACGGCGCGACTGTCGACTCCGAGGGAGTCGGCTCAGGATCGGGGATCCCGATGACCGGAAGCGCGGCGGTCTTCGCGAGCCCCGCCGCGGTCACCGAGCGCACGAGCTGCGACATCCAGTCGGTCGTGGTTTGCACGACCTCATCGCTCACGGGCGCCTGCTCTGCGGGTATCGCCGAGTCGGGAAGATCATCGTCGACGAGATACACGACCTCACCGGGGCGCACGTAATAGAGCCGCTCCCGAGCCTGCGTCGTGATGTAGGCCGGGTCCTGCCACCGGTCTTTCTCGGTCTCGAGAGCTGCGATCTCGTCCTGAGTTACCTGCACAGCCTGTTCGAGTGCCGCGATCCGCTGCCTCTGCTCGAGGTAGGTGCCCACGGTCGGAACCAGGACGAAGGCCGCGAGAACGACGAGGCCCAGCATGATCACCATGAAGCCTGAGAGCCGGATGCCGCCGAGCCAGCCCCGTACGTCGACGCGGCGCGCCGAGCGAGCACCGCGGGAACGAGAAGGGGGAGCCGGATTCGTCATCGCGGCTCCCCTCTCGTCAGGTCAGTTCGAGCGCATCAGCCCTTGAATCGGGGGAAGGCTCCACGACCGGCGAAGACCGCCGCGTCGCCGAGTTCTTCTTCGATGCGCAGAAGCTGATTGTATTTCGCGACACGCTCGCTGCGGGCAGGCGCACCGGTCTTGATCTGACCGCAGTTCACGGCGACCGCCAGGTCGGCGATCGTGGTGTCTTCGGTCTCGCCCGAGCGGTGCGACAGCATCGAACGGTAGCCGTTGGAGGTGGCAAGAGCCACGGCATCCAGGGTCTCGGAGAGCGTGCCGATCTGGTTGACCTTCACCAGCAGCGCGTTGGCAACACCCAGGTCGATGCCGCGCTGCAGGCGGCTCGGGTTGGTCACGAACAGGTCGTCACCGACCAGCTGCACCTTCGAGCCGATCGCGTCGGTGAGAGCCTTCCACGCGTCCCAGTCGTCCTCGGCGAGCGCGTCCTCGATCGTGACGATCGGGTAGTTCGCGACGAGGTCCGCGAAGTAGTCGGTCAGCTCAGCTGCCGTCCACGGCTTGCCCTCGACGGTGTAGACACCGTCGGAGAAGAACTCGGTGGCAGCGACATCCAGACCCACGGCGATGTCTTTGCCGGGGGTGAAGCCGGCCTTCTCGATCGCCTTCATGAGGAAGTCCAGGCCCTCGCGGTTGCTGGGCAGGTCGGGGGCGAAACCACCCTCGTCACCGAGGCCGGTCGAGAAGCCCGCAGCCTTCAGCTCGCCCTTGAGGACGTGGTAGGTCTCGGTGCCCCAGCGCAGCGACTCGGCGTAGGTCTCAGCGCCGATGGGTGCGAGGAAGAACTCCTGGAAGTCGATGCCGTTGTCGGCGTGCTCGCCACCGTTGATGACGTTGAACAGCGGAACGGGCAGCACGTGCGCGTTGGGTCCGCCGAGGTAGCGGAACAGCGGCAGGTCGGCGCTGTCGGCCGCGGCCTTGGCGACGGCCAGGCTCACGCCGAGGATCGCGTTCGCGCCGCAGCGCGACTTGTTGTCGGTGCCATCGGTCTCGATGAGGATCTCATCGACGATGCGCTGCTCGCTGGCATCCACGCCCTCAAGCGCGGGGCCGAGTTCGTCGATGACGGCAGCGACGGCCTTGAGCACGCCCTTGCCGCCGTACCGGCTCTTGTCGCCGTCACGCAGTTCATACGCCTCGAATGCGCCGGTGGATGCACCGGACGGGACGGCCGCCCGCTGAACGGTGCCGTCTTCGAGGAGGACTTCCACCTCGACGGTCGGGTTGCCGCGCGAATCGAGAATCTCGCGCGCGCCTACAGCCTCAATCAATGCCACGAAAGGACTCCTTGTTTGGGAGGGTTGTGTCGGAGCGTCGTCGGTCCGACATCGAGTCTAGTGACGACGGATGCTGCGCCACAGGCCCGCTGGGCGGAGAAAAGCTCAGACCACCACCGCGAGCGCGATCCCATCCCATCCCTTGCGGTCGAGGGTCTGCAGGGCAGTCGCATCGAACCGCGGATCATCGCGGAGCATCTCGAGTCCGCGCCGGGTACCGACGACCTGGCTGGTCGTGTCGAGCGGATCGGCGACCTGGCCGGATCGGCCGATGTTGTCGACGACGACAACGGTTCCCGGACGCCCGAGGCGCGCAGCCCAGTCGAGGTAGAGCGTGTTGGACTCCTTGTCAGCGTCGATGAAGACGAGGTCGAACGGGTCGCCCTCCCCCAGGGCCGGCAAGACGTCAGCGGCCTTCCCGACGCGGACCTCAACGCGATCTCCGACGCCCGCTCGATCGAGGTTGGCGCGCGCGATCGACGCGTTGACCGGTTCCGCCTCGATCGTAATCACCCTCCCCCCAGCGGGAAGCGCGCGGGCCAGCCAGATCGTCGAGTACCCACCGAGCGTGCCGACCTCAAGCACCCGGCGGGCGCCGGCGATTCTTGCGAGCAGGTGCAGGAACTTGGCGTTCACGGGGGCTACCTCGATCGCCGGCAGCCCAGCGCTGCTCTGATCGGCAAGTGCCGCCTCGAGCGCAGCATCCTGCTCGACAAGAGTCTCTGTCAGGTAGTGATCGACACGCGTCCACGCATCCGGAGTTGGCACTGTCATATCGCCAGACAACCGCGCCGGAGGGGGCGAGGTCAACGGGTTCGCTCTGGTGCGAGTGGTGGCTGGCGCCGGAATTGGCCAGTAGCGGCACTCGTGGCGACCCGGGTGGCCTGCTGGTCGTTGGTCAGTTCTTTGCCTCCTCACGGGCGCGAAGGCCCTCAATCGCCGCCGCAGCCGTTGCGGCGTCATCGACGGTCACGACAAACACGCGCCCGCTTCTCTTGGCGATCTCGAGCGCCTCGCCGCGACGCAGAACGACGCCCGTCCGGCCGTCCAGCGCGGTGCGCACGCCCCACCCGCCGAAGTCCGCCAGCGGGTTGACGAGGATGGCGCGCACGGCAGCGATCTCGGTCAGCGGAACGTGGAAGCGCGGAACACCGAGATAGCTGATCACCCGCACGCCGGAGTCGTCGACCCGCACCCGGAAGAGGCCGGTCGCGGTGATCGCGAGCCCCACCACAAGAGCAACCGAGAGCAGAATGGGCCAGGCTGATCCCCCAGCAAGAGCGTCGAACACCGCACCACCCAGGAGAAGGATTCCGAGTCCGAGGAGGATGACCATCCCGAGCCGGGACATCGTGACGCTACGCATCCACACGACGCGCTCTCCCGGTGCGAAGGTGGGCACATGGCCATCGTCGGCGACTGCGACGGTCCCGCCGCTGACAGTCACCGCCGGCTGCAAGAACCACGCGAGAACGCCGAGGACGACCCCGGCGACACCGCCGGCCAGAAGTGCGGGC
>NZ_DBHD01000003.1:86958-106393 GCF_002296025.1 Microbacterium sp. UBA837 | reverse complement strand
GGCGTCATCGTGCCGAGGAAGCGCATCGTCGGCCCCCACTCGCCCTCACGCGTCCCCAGGAGCGCGAAGACTCCAAGGAGTGCCGTGAGCAGGATGCCGAAGCCTGCGCTGAACAGCGGCACGACCCACGGGGGCGCGAACCCGTCGGCCTCCCCGGCGGCATTCCAATGGATCGCGACCGGGTCGGGCAAGGATGGCAACGCCTCGACCTGCACTCCGACGGCGACGGCCGTCAGGACGAGCGGCAGGGCGATACCCAGCCACAGGAATGCGCGACGCGCACGCGCGAGCGCGGCGGAGTTGTCGGTCATGAGGTCTCCTCTTCGGATGGGCGGTAAGCGTCGCGCGAGTCGCTCGCCAGGTTGTCGGGCCCGCCGATCACGCCGTCGGGGGTGCGGGCATTCGCATCCACAAGAAGAGAAGCGAGCGCTCCCGGAGCGATTCCAAGATCGCGAGCCCGCTGGGCGAGGGCCAGAACGTCGTCGTGAAGCTCGCGAAGCGCGGCGGCGGCATCCGTTACGACGGCGCCGCGGCCGCGGCGCAGATCGATGACACCTTCGTCTCGCAGGTGTTGGTAGGCGTGAAGCGCGGTGTGCAGGTTGAGATCCAGCGCGTCCGCGACCTCGCGCGCGGAGGGGAGCCGGTCACCCGCTCGCAGGCGACCTCCCGCGACCGCGCTCCGGACGGACGCGGCGATTTGTTCCCAGAGGGGAACGTCTCGCGAGGGGTCGATGCGAATCAGCACTCTTTTATTCTAGTTGCAATAGAACAATTACAAAAGATGATCGACGGTCGTGCCTCAATTCGAAGGCACTCCCTGGATTCGCGGATGGCGGGTCGCTGCGCTCGTTCTCCCATAGCCCAAGGAACCCGCGACCGCCGGAAGGAGGGCCTCGGCAGTGCGCCGATAGCCGAGCGGGCTCGGGTGGAAGCGGTCCAGGCTGAACATCTCATCGGGCTGCGAGATGAAGAACGGTCCGACCGCGTGACGGAGCGACACGGCGTAGGCGCCGGCGCCGACCGCGGCCTCCTCCTGCGCGTCGGCGAGCTGGCGCGACATCCTCGACCCCAGCGATCGCAGGGGTTGCGGCACCGGCCGCAGCGCGCCGAGGTCTGGGCAGCTTCCCACCACGACCTGCGTACCCCGTCCGCGCAGCCGTTCGATCGCCGCGACAAGGTGGCGCACGGATGTGGATACCGCGACGCGGTGCGTGATGTCGTTGCCGCCGACCACGATGACTGCGACATCCGGCCGATAGTCATCGGCGAGCTCGTCGAGCTGGGCTCCCAAGGCCGAAGACTCCGAGCCGACGACCGCCGCAGTGCGCAGCCTCACGGGGCGCTTCGCCTTCTTCGCCAGTCCGATCGCCAGACGTGCGCCGAGCGTCTCTTTGCGCCGTTGCGCGCCGAGACCCGCGGCGATCGAGTCACCCAGCACGAGAAGCTCGATCGGGTCACCCTCGAGCTTTCGGCGCCACACCCGATCGGCCTCGAGCGCGTCCTCACCGAGCGGTTTGCCGATGAGTCGCCGGGCCTGCGCGGCCTGGCGATCGAGCAACGCGCGCGCGGCAAGGGCCGTCGTCGCCGCGGCGCCCACCACCGCCGCTGCCCACAGCGCCCCGGTCGTGATCCGGCTCATGGTGCGATTTGAGCCGCTCGATCTGAATCGCCGCTGACGCACCGGTGAACGAACGAGCGGTAAACGGATCAGCCGAGCTGCTTGAGCTCGAGGGTGTCGATGGTCGCTCCCGGGCGGACTGCCGCGAAGTGGGTGTACCCGTCGGCGGTCGCGCGATCCAGCAGCGGCTTGAGGTTCTTCGGGCGCTGCTCGAGGCGCACGCGACTTCCCCGGGCCACGAGCGCTGACTTCAGCGCGACGAGCTCAGCGAGCTCGACCTCCCGGTCGTGAACGAGCACGACGGCGTCAATGTCGTCATCGGCTGCGTCCGCGACGAGGTCGACGAGCCGTTCGAAGCCGAGCGAGAACCCGACGGCGGGAACGTCCTGGCCGAGGAACCGGCCGATCATGCCGTCGTAGCGACCCCCGCCACCGAGCGAGTAGGACACCAGCGGGTGGGCGATCTCGAAGATCGTGCCGGTGTAATAGCCCATGCCGCGAACGAGGAACGGATCGAACACCAGCGGAGCCTCTCCCCCGCGGGCAACCGCGACTGCATCGCCGATCGCGGCGAGGGCGCCGATGGCCTCTCCCTCGAGCCCGTCGGGCAGCGCTGCACGGATCTGCTCCTCGTCGAAGCCGCTCACGGTGCCCTTTTCCCGAGCCAAGAATTCCGCGAGGGCGTCGACCGCTTCGGGCGCCGCCGAGCGTTCACGCAGTTCGGTCGCCACACCCACCGCACCGATCTTGTCGAGCTTGTCGATCGTGATGAGCACGCCCGGACGCTCTGCTTCGGGAAAGCCGAAGTGATCGAGCATCGCATCCAACAGACGACGATCGTTCACGCGCACAATGCCGCCCTCGAGCCCCAGCGCGTCCAGCGCGTCGAGGGTGGCGGTGATGAGTTCGGCTTCGGCGCGCGACGAAGGATCGCCGATGATGTCGATGTCGCACTGCACGAACTGCCGGTATCGACCCTTCTGAGGCCTTTCGGCACGCCAGACCGGCGCGATCTGCACGGCACGGAACACGCCCGGAAGCTCGGCCCGGTGGCTCGCGTAGAAGCGTGCAAGCGGCACCGTCAGGTCGTACCGCAGGCCGAGGTCCGAGAGCGCTGCGGGGTCGTCGGCTGCCGCCCGGATGCCGTCGGCATCCAGTCCGCGACGAAGGACGTTGTAGGCGAGCTTCTCGTTGTCACCACCGATACCGGCGTGCAGCCGCTCGTAGTCTTCGACGACCGGAGTCTCGATCTCGTCGAAGCCGTGGGCGCGGTAGCGCTGTCGGATGACGGCGAGCACGCGCTCTCGGCGAGCCTTGTCGGCGGGGAGGAAATCGCGCATGCCGCGCGGCGGGGTGACGGGTGGCACCGGCCTATTCTTCCAGGTCGGCAGGCTCCGCTTCGGCAGCCCGGATCTCCCCCGCGAGCGTGCGCAGTCGTTGGCGCAGTGCGCGCTCGGCATCCCAGCCGTGATCCCGGGCGGTCGAGACGAGGGCGAGGAGCGCGTCGCCGAGCTCATCTTCGGACGCAGGAGTCGCCGGCGGTGTCGCGTCGGCGCCACCACCGAGTCGCGGTGATGTCAGTGCGGGCAGCGACCCGGCCTTTCCCACCAGTTTCTGCGCGAGCGCGAGTGTCGGCATCCGTTCGCTCACGCCATCCAAGACGCTCGTGCGAGCGCGCTTCTCTTCGGCTTTGGCGGCGTTCCACAGCACCAACACCTGCTCGGGCGTCTCGGCAGTTTCGCCGGCGAAAACGTGCGGATGCCGGCGCACCATCTTGTCGGTGAGGGTGCGGGCTACATCATCGATGTCGAACGGGTCATCGCTGTCACGCGAAGCGATCTCGGCGTGGAACAGCACCTGCCACAGCAGGTCGCCCAGCTCCTCCCGCAGGTCGGCCCGTGTCCCGACCTCCACCGCATCGATCAATTCGGCGCTCTCCTCGACGAGGTAGGGCACGAGCGCCCGGTGATCGATCTGCTGGGTCCACACACACCTGTCGCGCACCGCTCGCATCGTGTCGGCAGCCCGGCGCAGCGGGTCCGCTGAGGTCGGCTCGGCCGGGTCGGTCATGACGTCGCTGCTTCGCTCGGATCACTGACCGAACTTGCCCGCCGCCGGTAGTGGCGAGCGCGCGTCGACACCAGGATGCCGGCGATGATCACCGAGATCAACGAGCCGGAGAGCACACCCAGGACAGCCTCGTCGGTGAGGAGGTCGTTGCCTTCGAATGCGAGTTCAGACAGCAGCAGCGACACTGTGAAGCCGATGCCCCCGAGCGCGCCGGCGGCGATGAGGTCAGCAAGCGGCAACCGCGGCATCGCGGGGTCGTGCGCAACACGTTGCGAGATCCACCCGAACAGCGAAATGCCGAGGATCTTTCCGACCGGCAGCGCGATCAGGATGCCGTAGAAGGCCGGCGTGAGTTCTTCGATCGAGACGGCCGGGATGATGACGAGTGCCGACGAGAAGGCGAACAGCGGGAGCACGATGACGTTGACCCACGGCTCCATGGCGTGCCGCGTGTGAAGCGCGGGCTGCTGGGCCATCGCAAGGCCCAGCGCGACGCCGGCGATCGTGGCGTGAACACCCGACAGGTAGACCAGAACCCACGTGCCCGCGGCAAGCAGCAGAAGGATCGGGATGAGGGCGGCGCGCGCCCGGGTATCGAGCTTGCGGCTCAGGTACCCGAAGATCACGACGAGCACTGCCGCAGCGGCAAGGAGAGCGATGTTGACGCCGTCGGTGAAGAGCACCGCGATGAAGATGATGCCGACGATGTCGTCGAGGATCGCGAGCGCGAGCAAAAAGATCCGCACGCCCGAGGGCAGACCTTTGCCGAAGACCGCGAGGACGCCGAGGGCAAAGGCGATATCGGTGGCTGTCGGGATCGGCCATCCGTCGGCTGACTCCGTGCCCCACGCGAACGCGAGGTAGACCGCGATCGGCACGATCACGCCGCCCGCCGCGGCGATCGCGGGCTGCAGCGCCTTGCGCGCCGAGTTGAGCTGTCCGTTGGTCAGCTCGAATTGCAGCTCCACGGCGACGACGAAGAAGAACAACGCAAGAAGTCCATCAGCGATCCAGTGACCCACCGAGAGCTCGAAGACGCCCGGGATGCCGACGTAGGTGTGCTGCAGTTCCTGCACACTGTGGCCGATCGGGGAGTTCGCGATGATGAGTCCCGCGGCAGCAGCAACCAGCAGCATGATGGCGGGAAAACGCGCAGAGCGAAGCAACGACATGGAGTCCTTTCGGGGGATGCGGCAGCCGACGCCGACCAGACTTCCCGGCTCTCCGCCCCCTATCCTACCGGCGGGGCCCGATGCACCTCGAAGCCGACTCGGGTCGCACCCGTCACGACTCGTCACACGTCACCTTGATGAAACACCTGGCAGATACGGTGGAATCCATGTATGAACTGACCCGGACCGAAGCCATCGACCTCGTCGGCCGATACGAAGCGGGTCAGGAGATACCCGAGCAGATGCGCGCCGATGTGCGCCTGCTCGGCTCGCTCCTCGGTGAAGTGCTCCGCGAGAGCGGGTCGCCGGGGCTGTTCGAGGATGTCGAGCGCCTGCGCCTTGCGACCATCCAGGCCTACACGGATGAGACGCCCGAGGCTTTCGCGCATGCCACCGAGGTTGCCGAGTCATTCTCCATCGAGCGTGCACATGAGGTGGCCCGCGCGTTCACGGCGTACTTCCACCTCGTGAACCTCGTCGAAGAGCACCAGCGAGTGCGGATCCTGCGCGAGCGCGACGGCCGCCCCGACAGCGAGGGCGCAGCCGACTCGATCGAGGCCGCGTACGCGCGCCTCGCAGACGAAGTCGGTGAGGATACCGCGCTCGCCCGCCTGCAGGCGCTGCGCTTCCACCCCGTCTTCACGGCGCACCCCACCGAGGCGCGTCGCCGGGCGATTTCTTCCAGCATCCGTCGCCTCGCGGGGCTGCTGCAGGAGCACGACGACCGCCTGCGCGACGGCAACGACCCGGCGCGCCTGGAACGGCGGATGGTCGAAGAGATCGACACCCTGTGGCGCACAGCCCCGCTGCGACCTGAGAAGCCGTCGCCGGTCGACGAAGTGCGCTCGGTCATGGCGATCTTCGACGAGACGCTCTACACCGTGGTCCCCGCCGTGTATCGGCGCCTCGATGACATGCTGCAGGGCACGAACGCGGGTGGTCGCGCACCGCTCGTCGCCCCCTTCGTGCGCGTGGGCTCGTGGGTCGGCGGCGACCGCGACGGAAACCCGTTCGTGACGGCATCCGTGACCCGCAAGGCCGCTGGCATCGCCGCCGAGCACATCCTGCTGGGGCTCGAGCGCACGACGCAGCGCATCGGGCGAACCCTCACCCTGGATGCCGAGACCACGCCACCGTCCGACGCACTGGTGACCCTGTGGAAGCGGCTGAAGGCTGCAGACGAAGAGGCAGCTACCGAGATCGCGAAGCGGTCGCCGAACGAGCCGCACCGCCGCATCCTGTTGATGCTCGCGCGCAAGATCGACGCAACGCGGCTGCGGGATGCCGACCTCGCGTACCGCGAGCCGAGCGAGTTCCTCGCCGACCTGCGCACCGTGCAGGACTCGCTCGTCGCAGCGGGGGCTGCCAGGCAGGCCTACGGTCACCTGCAGCAGCTGATCTGGCAGGTCGAGACCTACGGTTTCCACCTCGCGGAGCTCGAAGTGCGGCAGCACTCGGCTGTGCACGCGAAAGTGCTGGCCGAGCTCGATGCGGCTGCCGGTTCGACCGGCGAGCTTTCCGAGCAGGCCGACGAGGTGCTCGAGGTCTTCCGCACAATCGCGTTCCTGCAGGAACGCTACGGTGCGGCAGCGGCGGGCCGCTACATCGTGTCGTTCACCCAGTCCGCCGAAGATCTCGCGAACGTCCATCGCCTCGCCCGCCACGCGGTCGGCGAGGACGGACGGATGCCGGTGCTCGATGTGATCCCGCTGTTCGAGACCTTCGCTGACCTGCAGGCTGCACCGGGCATCCTTGCGGAGATCGTGCAGCATCCCGAGTTCGCGGACAGGCTGGAGCGCACGGGTCGGCGCCTGGAGGTCATGCTCGGCTACTCGGACTCGTCGAAGGATGTCGGGCCGGTCGCCGCGACACTCGCGCTCTATGAGGCGCAGGCCGACATCGCCGCCTGGGCGAAGGACGAGGGAATCGAGCTCACGCTCTTCCACGGTCGTGGCGGTGCGCTCGGCCGCGGAGGCGGCCCCGCGAACTCCGCGATCCTCGCGCAGCCGCCGCACTCGGTCGATGGCCGGTTCAAGCTCACGGAGCAGGGCGAGGTGATCTTCGCTCGCTACGGCGACCCCGAGATAGCGATGCGCCACATCGATCAGGTAGCTGCAGCTGTGCTGCTGGCATCCGCACCCTCGATCGAGCGGCGCAACTCGGGCGCTGCGCGGAAGTTCGCCGACGTCGCGGCAACGCTGGATGCGACATCCCGCCGGCGCTTCTTCGACCTCGTGAAGGCTCCCGGCTTCGCGCCGTGGTTCGCCCAGGTCACCCCGATGGAAGAGATCGGGCTGCTCGCGCTCGGCTCCCGGCCAGCGCGGCGCGGCCTGTCGGTCGAGTCCCTCGCGGACCTGCGCGCCATCCCGTGGGTGTTCGCCTGGGCGCAGGCGCGCATCAACCTCGCCGGATGGTTCGGCCTGGGCACCGCGCTTGAGGCCGTCGGCGACGAAGACCTGCTGCGCGAGGCTTACGAGCAATGGCCGCTCTTTAGGACCATGATCGACAACGTCGGCATGAGCCTTGCCAAGACAGACCCGCGGATCGCGCGCCGCTATCTCGAACTCGGCGACCGCGACGACCTGGCAGGCCTCGTCCTCGACGAGATGACGCTGACCCGCTCGTGGGTCGTGAGGCTCACCGGGGGCGACGAGGTGCTTGCCAACAAGCCGGTGCTGCAGCGTGCGGTGAAGCTCCGTAGCCCCTATGTCGATGCGCTGTCGCTGCTTCAGCTGCGAGCGCTGCGCGGGCTTAGGGACGCCGCGGCATCCGATGCCCCCGCGGACCCCGATCAGCAGCGCCTTCTGCTGCTCTCGGTGAGCGGGGTCGCGGCGGGACTGCAGAACACCGGGTGATCCTGCGCGGATCGCGCGTCGCTGCCAGCGGTGTCGGTGGGCAGGGTTAGCGTCTGGGCATGGCTATCACGACCGTCGAGACTTGCCCGCTGTGCGGCACCGATGACGTTCGCGTCGACGACGTGGCTTGGTTTGCCATCGCGTTCGATCGCCGGGCCGAACTTCACGACGATGTCGAGACGCAGGATGCCGTGGTGTTTCTGTGCCGCGAATGTGGCGTGAACTGGGACTGACCGCTCAGTCGAGGCGAACGTCGTCGGCGTGCCGCGCGAGACTCCGGCCGTAGCGCTCCGTGAGCTGGACCATCAGATCCGGCGTCTCGCGGTCGAGCCCGAACACGTAGCCCGGGAAGTCGAGGTCTTTCTGCGCTTCCCAGATCTCGTCGTGCCGGTCGGGTGAGTACAGCTGCGCCGGATTTCCGACGGCGATCCACCCGATCGGAACGACCGTCCCCGCGGGAAGGACTGTCCGCAGGTGCACGACGGCATTGATGCGAACTTCGGCTCGCTCCCCGATCCGCGCGCCGTTGAACACGCGCGTGCCTGTGGCGAGAAACACTTCGTCGGCGATCGACGCGCCCGAGATGCTCGCCATCGGCCCGACCAGCACGTGGTGGCCAATGTGCACGGCATCCGTCGCGCTGGCACGGATCAGCGCGTTCTCCATGACGATGACGTTTTCGCCTAGCGTGATGGGGCCGCCTTCGGCCGTAATGACGGCGCCGTGCAAGACCTGGGAATTCGCCCCGATCGTGACATCACCCGAAATCACCGCGCTGGGCGCGATGACGGCGGTGGGGTGGATGCGGGGCTGCGCCCCGAGGTGCTCGAACCGCATCGTTCCTCCTCGATCGGTGTCAGCGTACCGCGCCGGAGTTCCGCACCACCCCGGACTGTTGCGAGCGGCGCTACCGTTGTGGGGATGGCACTTTCCTCCCGAACCACGTCCCGCGCGCCCCGCCCGACGATCGAGTTCACCGTTCTCGAGACGACCTGGCTGAACCCACACCTTGTGCGCGTCCGCCTCGGCGGGCCCGGCTTCGTTCAGTTCCAGGACCGGCCCGAGACCGACAAGTACGTGAAGCTGAAGTTCACGACTCCCGAACCCGAGTCACACCCCGTGACGCGCACGTACACGGTGCGCCACGTCGACCGTGCCGCGCAGGCGATCGACGTCGACTTCGTCATCCACGGCGACGAGGGACTTGCAGGTCCCTGGGCAGCGACGGTGGAGCCTGGCGCGACGATCAGTCTCATGGGGCCTGGCGGCGGCTACTCCCCCGATCCCGACGCCGACTGGCATCTGTTCGCGGGTGACATGTCGGCAGTTCCCGCCATCGCGGCCGCACTCGAAGCTCTCCCCGTGCACGCGGTGGGCGCGGCGATCATCGAAGTCGACACCGAGGCTGACATCCTCGGCCTCGATCACCCAACCGGCGTCGACGTCGTGTGGATCAGCAATCCGGATCATGCCGTTTCGGCGCTCGCTGACGCCGTCCGGACGATCGACTGGCGCGAGGGACGCGTTCACGTCTTCGCCCACGGCGAGCGCGAAGCGATGAAAGAACTCCGCCGCGTGTTCTTCGACGAGCGCGCCCTCGAGCGTGGACAGGTATCCCTATCGGGATACTGGGCCCGCGGCCGTACCGAAGACCGATTCCAGGCCGAAAAGCGCGAGCCGATCGGCCAGATCCTTCCGCCCGCCTAGGCGTCGGCAGGTGCGGTAGCGGGTGACGGCTCGGGCCACAGCTGCCCGAGAAGCGTGTCGACCCATTCGATGAGGTCGGCATCCGCCACCGGCTCGCCGCTGGTCCGAGGCAGCGGCACGACCACAGCCTCGCCACCGGCCAACAGCTTCGCTGCGGGGTACAGCCGCTGCAGGCGGACACGCATCGAGTCCTCCAGGCGCGCCGGAGCGATGCGCAGGTTCGGACCCATCGCGACGACATCCGTCAGACCTGCGCGCGCGGCGCGGCGACGCAGCCGGGCCATCGACAGCAGCCCGGCGACGTCGGTCGGCGGCTCGCCGTAGCGGTCGGTGAGCTCCTCGATGACAGCGTCGATCGCGTCATCCTTGGCGGTCGCGGATGCCGCCGCCGAGAGCTTCTGGTACGCCTCGAGCCGGAGCCGCTCGCTGTCGATGTAGTCCTCGGGGATGCGGGCCTGCACGGGCAGCTCGAGCCGCAACTCGGCGGGACCCTCGACGTCCTCGCCGCGGAAGGTTGCGACAGCCTCACCGATCATCCGCAGGTACAGGTCGAACCCGACCCCGGCGATATGCCCGGCCTGCTCGGCGCCGAGGAGGTTTCCGGCACCGCGCAGCTCGAGGTCTTTGAGCGCGACCTGCATCCCACTGCCCAGATCGTTGTTGACGGCGATCGTTTCGAGTCGGTCGGCAGCGGTCTCTGACAGCGGCTTCGTGTCGTCGTAAAGGAAATACGCGTAGGCGCGCTCCCGGCCACGCCCCACACGGCCGCGCAGCTGGTGAAGCTGCGAGAGTCCGTATTTGTCAGCCCGGTCGATGATGATCGTGTTGGCGTTGGCGATATCGAGGCCCGTCTCGATGATCGTCGTCGAGACGAGTACGTCGGCCTTGCGCTCCCAGAAGTCGTCGACGACCTGCTCGAGCTGATGTTCACCCATCTGCCCGTGAGCGACCACGACCCGCGCCTCCGGCACGAGCTCTGCCAGTTCGCTCGCGACCCGCTGGATCGAACTCACCCTGTTGTGGACGTAGAAGACCTGACCCTCCCGCAGCAGCTCCCGGCGAATGGCCGCCGCAATCTGCTTGTCATTGCGAGCCCCGACATACGTGAGGATCGGATGCCGGTCTTCGGGTGGTGTCTGCAGCGTCGACATCTCCCGGATGCCTGTCACGGCCATCTCGAGCGTTCGAGGAATGGGGGTGGCGCTCATCGCGAGGATGTCGACATTGGTCTTGAGCTTCTTCAGGGCGTCCTTGTGCTCGACGCCGAACCGCTGCTCCTCATCGATGATCATGAGTCCGAGGTCCTTGAAGATCACCTTCTCGGTCAGGATCCGATGCGTACCGATCACCATGTCGATGGTGCCGTCGGTGAGGCCCGCCAACGTCTCCCGGGCCTCCTTGTCGGTCTGGAATCGCGAGAGCGCCTTGACCTTGACCGGGAAGCCCGCGAAGCGCTCCGTGAACGTCTCGAGGTGCTGCTTGACCAGCAGCGTCGTCGGAACGAGCATCGCTACCTGCTTGCCGTCCTGAATGGCCTTGAATGCGGCCCGCACGGCAACCTCGGTCTTCCCGAACCCGACATCCCCCGACAGCAGCCGGTCCATGGGGATCGGCCGCTCCATGTCGGCCTTGATCTCATCGATTGTCTGCAGCTGATCCATCGTCTCGGCGAACGGGAAAGCCTCTTCGAGCTCGCGCTGCCACGGCGTATCCGGCCCGAAAGCGTGCCCCTTGGCCGCCATCCGCGCCGAATAGAGCTTCACGAGTTCAACGGCGATATCGCGCACCGCCTTGCGCGCACGGCCCTTCGCCTGGGCCCAATCGCTGCCGCCCATCTTTGAGAGGGTCGGCGCCTCCCCGCCGACATATCGCGACAGAAGATCAAGCTGGTCGGTGGGCACCATGAGCTTGTCGCCGGGGTACCCGCGCTTGGACGGCGCGTACTCGAGCACGACATACTCGCGCACGCTCTTGACCGGGTTTCGGCCGCCCGACGACACCTCACGCTTCGCGAGTTCGACGAACCGTCCGATCCCGTGCGTGGCGTGCACGACGTGATCACCGGGAGTCAGCTGGAGTGGATCGACGACGTTCCGGCGCTTCGACGCGAGCTTCTTGACCACACGACTGTCGCCGCCGATCGTGCGACCGTAGAACTCGGACTCGGTGAGCACCGCCAGGCGCGCGTCCTCGAGTTCGAACCCGCGCTCGAGCTGGGCCACCGCGAGCAAGACGCGGCCGGGCTCCGGGGCGGCATCCGCATCGTCGACGATTGCTGCCGCGATCTCACGATCGGCGAGCACGTCGCGGGCGCGTTCGACCAGTCCCGTGCCGGATGCCGTGACCACGACGCTCCACCCGGCGGTCACGAGGTCGCCCACGTAGGCGGTGGCCCCCTCGACGTTGCCGTGGAACGACGGCACCGATCGTGCGGGAATCCTCACTGGCGCATCGCCGAGCATGTCCTCACGGTCGTCGGCGAGCAACCCCTCGGCTGCCGCATCGGCAGCTCCCGAGTCGAAGGGACTCAACGTCCACCACACGCCGGCACGTTCGTGAACTGCCTCACGTAGCGCCGCGATAGTCAGAAAGTCGCCAGCGCCCAGATCGATCGGCGTGTTCGCGCCAGCTGTCGCAGCGCTCCACGCGGCCTCGAGAAACTCCCGGTTGGTCTCGGCGAGAGTCCGGGCGCGTGTGCGGGATCGCTCGGGGTCCACGAGAGCAACGGCAGACCCCGCGGGCAAATAGTCGACGAGGGTCGCCATCCGCGGCACGAGCGCCGGCGTCAGCGACTCCATCCCCTCGGCAGGGATCCCCTCCGCCATCTTCTCGAGCATCCCCTGCAGGCCCGCGAACTCGCCGGCCAACTGCCGTGCACGAGCGCGCACATCAGCGGTGAGCAGGAGTTCGCGCCCGGGAAGCAGATCGACGGCTTCGACGGCCCCGGGCAGCGAACGCTGGTCGGCGACCGAGAACGTACGGATCTGGTCGACCTCGTCGCCGAAAAACTCGACGCGGTACGGGTGATCGGCAACGGTCGGGAACACATCCAGGATGCCGCCGCGCACCGCGAACTCGCCGCGGCGTGAAACCATGTCGACGCGGTGGTAGGCGAGCTCGACCAGGCGCTCGACGATCAGCGCGAGATCGTGGCCGCGCTCGCCCGCGCGCAAGCGCACCGGTTCGACGTCCGCTAGGCCCGCCGCCAACGGCTGAAGCGCCGCGCGCACTGACGCGACGACCACAATCGGGGCGGAATCGGGCGACGACGCGATGCGCGCAATCGTCTCGAGCCTGCGCCCGACGGTCTCGGGGCTCGGACTCAGGCGTTCGTGCGGCAGCGTCTCCCAAGCAGGAAACTGCAACACGGCGGCTTCGGGAAGGAGCGCGCGCAGCGCCGGCATGAGGGACTCCACGCGGCGGCCGGTCGGCGCGATCGCCAGCAGCACCGGCGGCTTACCGGAGTCTCTGCGCCGACGAACGAGTGCGCTCAGCAGCGGAGCATCAAGACCATCGACCACCGAAATATCGGCATCCACGGCTGCCGCCGCAACCACATCCCGGAAGTGCTCGGAGCGGTCGAGGGCGCGCGAGATCCCGGGAAAAGTCACCGGACGATTCTAGGCCGCCCGGTAGGCCGCCGGGTTCACGGCCGAGGTGCGTGGTACACCTGCTGGGCTGCGAGGAGACCTTCATCGACGAGTCGCTCGACCGCGTCTGCGGCATCCGAGACGGCAAGCGCGAGCTCTTCGCGCGCCGACGCCGGGAACGGCTGCAGAACCCAGTCGGCGGGATCCTGGCGCCCGGGCGGTCGACCGATCCCCACGCGCACCCGCGGGAAGTCCGGAGTGTTCAGGGCCTTTGCAACATCCCGCACGCCGTTGTGGCCCCCGTGCCCGCCGCCGACTTTGAGTCTGAGGGCGTCGAACGGGATGTCGAGTTCGTCATGGACGACGACGACACGTTCGGGGGGGATCCCGTAGAACTGCGCGAGTCCCGCGACGGGTCCCCCCGACACGTTCATGAACGAGTTGGGCTTGGCGAGCACGACCTTCGGCCCGCCTGGACGCAGCCAGGCCTCGGCAACACGGGCGTTCGCCTTGTGCGAGCGAAAGCCTTCGCCGCGGCGAGCTGCGAGCTCATCGACAACGAGCTGCCCGATGTTGTGCCGGGTGCGCTCGTACTGCGGACCGGGGTTGCCCAGGCCCACGATGAGCCATACGTCACTCACGGCCGCGCCCTCCCGGCTCGGTCAGCCCGTCGGATTACTCCGAGTCGGTCGCAGCGTCCTCGGCAGCGTCTGCGGACTCCGCCGCAGCCTCGTCCTCAGCAGCCTCGTCAGCGGCCGCGGCAGCAGGCACCGAGATCGCAACGACAAGCACGTCGGGGTCGGTGACCAGCGACGCGCCCTTGGGCAGCGTCAGCTCACCGGCGGTGATGCGGGCGCCCTCTTCGAGGCCCTCGACATCGACCTCGACGTGCTCGGGGATGTGGGTGGCCTCGACGGCGAGCGAAACGCTCGTGGCGTCGAGGTTGACGATGGTTCCCGAGAAGGACTCACCGACGACGACGACCGGGACGTCGACTTCGACCTTCTCGCCCTTCTTGATGACGACGAGGTCAATGTGCTCGATGATCTGGTGTACCGGGTCCTTCTGGACATCCTTGACCAGCGCCAGCTGGGACTTGCCAGCGATGTCGAGCTCGATCAGAGCGTTCGCGCGACGAACGAGCAGCAGCATCTGGTGGCCGGGCAGCGCAACGTGAACCGGGTCGGTGCCGTGACCGTACAGCACGGCGGGGATCTTTCCGGCAGCGCGCAGACGGCGGGCAAAACCCTTGCCGAAGTTCTCGCGGAGTTCGGCGTGGACGGTGGTGTCTTCAGACATGTGCATTCTCCTTGGGCAGGGACCGGGTGCTGATCTCAGCCCGGACGTCGGGGGGTTCGACTCAACCGCGAGCGCGTGAGGAACCCGAAAGGCCGCACACCCCCGTCGATAACGGATGCCGTGAGCAGTGCTGGGCGCACGCGCGAGCATCCCTCGCCGAAGTACAGTCCGCAAGTCTACCAGCGGCCCCGGTACGATGGTGACGGGCCGTGACGGGCCCGCTTTCCCGAGAGCAAGGACGGATCATGGACGCCCAGGTCACCTCGAACATTCTCGTCGCCGTGATCGGCATCCTCACCCTCGGCACCCTCGTGGGCGTCGTTGCGGCCTTCTGGTCGATGGGCCGCTCGGCCTACCGCAAGGAGTAAGGCGCGACGTTCCCTTAGGCTGACTGCGGCAACACCCGCAGACGCCCAGGGAGTGAACGTGACGGATCAGGCAGCGACGAGCACCGCGACAGCGAACATCGGAGTCGTGGGACTCGCGGTCATGGGGTCCAACCTCGCCCGCAACCTCGCCAGCCGTGACGGCAACACCGTCGCGATCTTCAACCGCAGCGCCGACAAGACCGAGCACCTCGTCGCCGAGCACCCCGAAGCGGGCTTTGTCGCCACGTTCTCGTACGAGGAGTTCGCCGCCTCGCTGACGGCCCCGCGCGCCGCGATCATCATGGTCAAGGCGGGCGCCGGCACGGATGCCGTCATCAACGAGCTCCTGCGCGTCTTCGAGCCCGGCGACATCATCGTCGACGGCGGCAACGCTCTGTTCACCGACACCATCCGCCGCGAGAAGGCAGTTCGTGAGACGGGCATCAACTTCGTCGGCATGGGGGTATCCGGTGGCGAGGAGGGTGCCCTCCTCGGCCCCTCGCTGATGCCCGGTGGCTCGGACGAGTCGTGGGTCACGCTCGGCCCCATCCTGACCTCGATCGCCGCTGTCGCCGAGGGCGAGCCGTGTGTCACCCACATCGGCCACGACGGCGCCGGCCACTTCGTGAAGATGGTCCACAACGGCATCGAGTACGCCGACATGCAGGTGATCGCCGAGGCCTACGACCTCATCCGTCACGCGACCGGCTACTCCCCGGCCCAGATCGCCGACGTGTTCGCCGAGTGGAACCGGGGCGAACTCGAGTCGTACCTGATTGAGATCACCGCCGAGGTGCTGCGCCAGGTCGATGCCGACACCAACCTGCCGCTGGTGGATGTCGTCCTGGACCAGGCTGGCGCGAAGGGTACGGGCGGGTGGACTGCCCAGACCGCCATCGACCTCGGCGTTCCGGCATCCGGCATCGCCGAAGCCGTGTTTGCTCGCTCGCTCTCGTCGCACCCCGAACAGCGCTCGACCGCAGGTGTTCTGCCCGGGCCCGACGCGGATGCCGAAGCCTCCTTCGCCGACGACCCCGTGGCGTTCATCGAGAAGGTTCGTCGGGCGCTGTACGCCTCGAAGATCGTCGCCTACTCGCAGGGGTTCGACATCATCCGTGCCGGGGCCGCGCACTACGGCTGGAACATCGACCTCGGTCAGGTCGCGGCGATCTGGCGCGGCGGCTGCATCATCCGTGCCCGTTTCCTCAATCGCATCACCGAGGCATATGCCGAGACTTCGGATCTGCCCGTCCTGATGACGGCGCCGTTCTTCGTCGGCGCGCTCGCTACCGCTCAAGACTCGTGGCGGGACGTCGTCGCTCACGCAGCCGCCACGGGGCTTCCGGCTCCCGTGTTCTCCTCGTCGCTTGCCTACTACGACGGCCTGCGGGCCGGGCGCCTGCCTGCAGCCCTCATCCAGGGCCAGCGCGACTTCTTCGGTGCGCACACCTACAAGCGCATCGACCGTGAGGGCACCTTCCACACACTGTGGTCGGGCGATCGCAGCGAGATCGAAGCCGTCGACACCCACTGACCTCACTGAACACCGAAGGGCCGTGACCGACTCAGCCTCGGTCACGGCCCCTCGTTCGCGCAGTGTCGTCAGATCTCGCGGACGCTCCCCTTCTCGAGACGCAGTCGCCGATGAGCGCGCCGGGCGACAGCAGAGTCGTGCGTCACCACGACGAGGGTCAGGCCGTCGCGATTCAGCCCCTCGAGCAGCTCCAGGATCTCGTCGCGCATATGCTCATCCAGGTTTCCCGTCGGCTCGTCGGCCAGAAGCACCCGCGGGCGCTTGGCGATCGCGCGGGCGATCGCGACGCGCTGCTGCTGCCCACCCGAGAGCTCGCCCGGAAGGTGATCAGCGCGTTCGGCTAGGCCCACCTGAGCGAGAGCCTCGGTGACACGACTGCGTCGATCTGCACCGCTCAGACCCAGCGGCTCGAGCCCCATCTCCACATTCTCGTGGGCAGTGAGTGTCGGGATCAGATTGAATCCCTGGAAGACGAAGCCGATCTCGGTGGCTCGGACCCGTCCGAGTTTCGCGTTCGAGGCTTTCGCCAGATCGACATCCCCTAGCTTGACGGCACCCGAGGTAGGACGGTCGAGTGCACCCAGCATCTGGAGGAGGGTGGACTTTCCTCCGCCGGTCGGACCCTGGATGGTGACGAATTCGCCTTCGCGGATCTCGAGATCGACGCCCGCGAGAGCACGGATTCTCCGGCTTTTCTGCTGGTACTCACGGATGACCGCCTGCAAGGCATAGATCGGCGAGGGTGTGGCTCCCTCGACGGATGCCGTGGCGGGGTGTGCCATGCTCATGGACTTCTCCTGTTCGGTGATGACGGATTGGTTCGTGACAGTGTTCATGCGCCTAGCCGACCGACCGCAGCGCTTCAGCGGGACTTAGCCGGGCTGCACGCCAGCCACCGAAGGCACCGGCGATCAAGCCTCCGGCGATGGCGATTCCGACCGCCGCAGCGACCACCCAGAGGGTGACGGGTGCGTGGAGGACGACATCCGTCGCCGTTTGCTGCGCCATCCCTCCGAAGCCTCCGCCCATCGGACCGCCTCCTTGGCCGGGCCCAGCCTGACCGGCGGTCGAAGACGTCGAGGAGATCGTCGGTGAGATCAGGTTGATGATCCCGATCCCCGCAAGCCCGATCGCCAAACCGATCGCACCACCGATCAAGCCCTGGATCACCGATTCGCCCGCGACCTGGCCGACGACGCGACCGTTGGACCATCCGATCGCCTTGAGCGTTCCGAACTCCCGAGTGCGCCGTGTCACGCCCGAGATCGTGAAGAGCACGGCCAGTGCGAGCGCAACGGCGAGCACGAGGATCGACAGCCACGTACCGAGGTTCGTGATGAGCGACGAAGCACTCGACAGCGACGACGAAACGGTCGAGGCAAGATCAGACTGAGAGCTGACGGTGACGTCGGCGACACTGTCCTCGATTTCCGCCTGGACCGCATCGATCTGGTCGGCCGAGATCGCCTGGACGTAGACCGTCGACACCACGTCGTCAAGCCCTGCCAGCGACTGCGCGACGTCGAGCGGGATGTAGACGTTGGCCGCCGTGTCGGCGTCGCTGGAGGTCGAGGTGATGATTCCGACGACCTCGACCTCGGAGCCACCGACATCGATCGCGTCCCCGACAGAGATCTCGTTGGTGGTCGCATAGCTCGCGTCGACGACCGCGACCAGTTCTCCGGCGTCGCCAGCTGCCAGCGCGCGGCCCTCCGAAACTTCGACCGCCGATAGCGGCCCGACAGCGGTGTCATCGGGATCGATTCCAAGGACGGTGAACGAGTCCAGATCGAAGGCGCTGCCGCCGGCACCGTCAGGACCGCCTGCCGGAGGCTCCCCCGACTCGCCCGGGCCGCCCTGCTGCATCTGCGACCTGTCAGGCATCTCACCACTGAACGTGATGTTCGTGAGCGAAAGCGCGCCGGATGCTGCAGCAACGCCGTCGAGGGATGCAACACTCTCGACGGTCGAAGCATCCAGCGTCCCGCGCATGAAGTCGGCTGTGAGGCGCGACTGCGACACCGAGGTGGTGCCGTCGGTGGTTTCGCCTGCCTCACTGTCGAACTCGAAGCGCTGACCACCGCCCTCGCCCGGCTCTGCGGCGGCGCCGGTGACCGTCAGGTCGGTTCCGACGCCGTAGACGGATTCGAGCGCTTGCGCCTGTGCGTCCCGGACTCCCGCAGAGAGAGCGTTGACGACGATGACGAGAGCGATCGCGACGGCAAGGCCCACCGCCACGATGATCGTCTGCTTCTTGCGTCCAGCGAGTTCGCGACGCAGGTAGGTCCAATACATGGGTCTCCTTCAGCTCCGGATTGCAGCCTTCGGCACGAAGGTAGGGATGGTGTTGATGAGCCCGAAAAGGGATCTCTATGCCGAACCTATGGATCGCGCGCCGCACGAGACAGCGGAGTGGGCGTGATCTTCACAGACGGCGCATAGCTGGCTCCATAGGAAACCCATAGCTGGAGCATCACAATGAGTCCATGACATCTCCGGCTCCCGCCCTGCGCCGACCCGACGGCGCGGCTGTTCGCATCCTCGTCGTCGACGACGAACAGATGCTCACCGACCTGCTCTCTATGGCCCTGCGTATGGAGGGCTGGGATGTTCGAACCGCGGCATCCGGATTCGAAGCCCTGCAGGCCGTCCGCGATTTCGAGCCCGACGCGATGGTGCTCGACATCATGATGCCCGACCTCGACGGCATGGCTGTGCTGCATCGCCTGCGCCAGTCTGGCAACGACGTGCCGGTGCTGTTCCTCACCGCGAAGGATGCCGTCGCCGACCGGGTCGCGGGGCTCACCGCGGGCGGCGATGACTACGTGACCAAGCCGTTCAGCCTCGAAGAAGTCGTCGCGCGACTTCGCGGTTTGATGCGCCGCGCCGGAACGGCTACCCAGAGCGAGGAGGAGCCGATCCTGCGGGTGGGTGACCTCTCATTGAACGAGGACAGCCATGAGGTGGAGCGCGGGGGCGACGAGATCGAACTCACCGCAACCGAGTTCGAACTGCTGCGCTATCTGATGCGCAACCAGCGTCGCGTCGTCTCGAAGGCGCAGATCCTGGATCGCGTCTGGAACTACGACTTCGGCGGCAGATCCAGCGTCGTGGAACTCTACATCTCCTACCTGCGCAAGAAGATCGATCAGGGCAAGGAGCCGCTCATCCATACCGTGCGTGGCGTCGGCTACATGATCAAGGCGCCGACACAGTGACGGA
>NZ_DBHD01000003.1:0-86622 GCF_002296025.1 Microbacterium sp. UBA837 | reverse complement strand
TCGGGGCGGATGGCGACCATGGGGCCTCGAGGGGCGCCTGGTCGTCACGATCGTCGCGGTCGTGGCCCTGATCTTCGCCACAGTCAGCATCGCCACGGGCGCGATCCTCGGCTCGATTCTGCAGTCGAACCTCGACAACGAGGTCACCGAAGCCACGGCCAAGGCGCTGCGAACGGTACACGATGCACCCCAAGTAGCCGCGGGGACCGAGGATGCCGCCGCGCTCCTGGCCTCGGGACCCTTCGAGCCGGGCTTTCTCATCGTTATCGAGTCAGCCTTCGGCTCCGTCACGGGTGGCTACATCGACGCCGACGGAACCGCGTCGTCCCTGAACGACTCTCAGGTCGCCCAGATCGTGCAGCAGCTGGGCCAGCCGGGCGAGGGCGGCCCCGTCCGCGAGATAACGATCGACGGTGTCGGCACCTACCGGATGCTCGCACTCGGCGGCGGGAGCTTCGCGATCGCATCGGGCCTGCCGGTCAGCCAGGTGACCGAAACGCTCGCGCAGATCGCAACGACCGTCGCCCTGCTGACAGCGGGGGGTCTTGTGCTTCTCGGGCTCGCCGTCACGGTCATCGTGCGACGGAGTCTGCGGCCGCTTCGCGTGGTAGCTGACACCGCCGAGCGTGTTGCGAGTGTTCCCATGGCTGAGGGCGAGGTCTCGATCGCTGATCGCGTTCCGGCATCCGAAACCGATGAACGCACCGAGATCGGTCGGGTCGGTCACGCGTTGAACACACTCCTGGATCACGTCGACGCGTCGCTGGAAGCCCGCCAGCGTAACGAAGAGCGGATGCGTCGGTTCGTCGCCGACGCGAGCCATGAACTGCGCACGCCGCTGGCCTCGATCCGCGGATACTCCGAACTCTCGCTGCGCGATCCACAGCTGAGCGAGACTACCGAGTCGGCCCTGTCCAGAATCCAGGCGCAGTCGCTGCGGATGACGCGGCTCGTCGAAGACCTGCTGCTTCTCGCGCGTCTCGACGAGGGCCAAGAGCTCGTCTACGGGGTGGTCGATCTCACGCAGCTCTCCGTTGAAGCGCTCGGCGATGCGCAAGTCGCCGGTCCCGAGCACGTCTGGCTGCTGGAGGTCGATGAGGAGCCGGTGACCGTTCCCGGCGACTCCGCTCGGCTGCAGCAGGTGGTCGTAAACATGCTTGCGAACGCGCGGACCCACACACCCGCGGGAACCGAGGTCACACTATCGGTCGGCCGAGAGAGCTCACCGGCCGCGGGCGGGCCAGCCACGGATGCTGCGGTCATCCGTGTCCATGACAACGGACCGGGGATCGAGCCTGCCATCGCCGACGAACTGTTCGAGAGGTTCTCACGCGCCGACAGATCACGAGCCCGGCAAACCGGTGGCACCGGGCTGGGTCTGTCGATCGCGCGGGCCATCGTCCACGCTCACCACGGTGAGATCTCGGTGGAGAGCAGGCCCGGAGACACCACGTTCACGGTGCGGCTTCCGCTTCCGACGCACGCCGACCGGACTGGCCCCGCGGCACGGGCTGCAGCTCAGTAGCCGCTGAAGGCGTCAGTCGTCACCGACTTCGCCCGCTCGAGGGCCGGCGCGAGGTCGGCGATCAGTCGCGGCGGCCCCGAGATGGCAGCGTGCCGGGCGTGCAGGTCGGGAACGACCTGCAGCAGACCTGGTGCGTCGAGGCGCACTCCGCGCGCCCACTGCCAATTCTGTGGCAGTGGGCCCGGGTCATCGCGCGTGAAGACCACGACGGGGACGCCGGATGCCGCGATGTCGTCGCGGAAAGCCAACTCGGCAGCCTCGGAGGCTACGTACACCAGAACGATGTCGCGGTGCTGCCCACTCGCTTGCAGATGCCGCAGCTGCGACACGAACGGGGTGATACCGATTCCGGCGGCGACCATGAGGAGGGGGGTTTCGGCCCGGTTCGGGAGCACGAAGTCTCCCCAGATGCCGGTGACTGCCAGGGATGCCCCGGCATCGACCTCCGCCAGCGCGCGCTTGTAGGAGCTGGGCGCGGGGCCGCCGGAGCCTGCCGGGTACTCCCGGAACGCGATACGGATCGCGGGAAGGTCTTCGGGGGCCGACGCGATGCTGAACTCCCGGCGCGTGCCGCGCGCATCCGGCCTGCGGTGCGGGACGTCAAGCTCGAGGTACTGCCCGGGGAGGAAGTGGATGCGGCGCTTGGCGGTGAAGGTCAGCATTCGTACCGTCGGGGTGATCATCTCGCGCGAGTCAAGGGTCAGCCGAACAGCAGCCCGCACCGAGAACGCGAAGGCAACCAGGTTCCCCACCAACAGGGCACGCTCCTGTCCCAGGGTGATTTCGCCGAGCGAGATCGGCCACCCGGCGAGGACACCGACGACACCGGCGACAAGGAACTGCTGCCACCGCCGGGGTGGGAGGGTGAGCGGCTCCGACAGCATGAACACGCCGAGGAAGAGGAACGGCGAGGACCACAGCAGCGACCAGAAGATCGTCAGCGCATCGACGGCGAGCCCGGCAGTCTGGTACTGGATCGAGGTGCGCGCGAAGCCGACCGCGACGGCGACAAGCAGGAACACCAGAACCATGCGGATCTTCTCGGTGCGCCACAGCACCGCCAGCCCGAGAATGACGACGGGAGCTGCGAGAACCGGCGTTCCCACCCACCACGCCGATGCGCCGAGCGCCGGAATCCAGATGCTCACGATCGTGAGAACTGCAGCGCCCACCGCGGCGGGGTTGAAGATGTGGCGGCCCCGCCAGGCCAACAGATACTTGGATGCCGCGGCCACGGCTCCTGCCAGCGCGACACCGACCAGAGCGACCGGTTCGAGAGTGGGCCGCAGGACGAACAGCAGGATGAACGCGGTGATCACCGAGGACTCAAGCCGAAGCGACTGCCCGATGATCCGGTGCGCAACGACATCGACGATGCCGCACGCGACAGCAAGCACCGCGAGGGTCGCGAGCAGCTCCAGGGGGCTGGGCGCCACGAGGCCGAAGAATGAGACTCCGAACGCAACGACGGTCAGGGCGAGCAGCGCCAGGAAGACCATGCGATACATCGAGACCTTGCCGAGCACCGCGAACACGCGGTTCCAACCTGCGGTCAACCATCCGATCATGTGAACAACTCTGCCCTACACCGCTCCGTCCCGAATCCGGGAGACCATTCGACGCGGCCGACCGTCGTCATCCGCACCCACTCGACGCCCCACCGATACGCGAGCTCCGCGCCCCCCTCGAAGAACAACGCGGTAGCCGCAGCGTCAGCCACCATCGCGGTGGGGGCTACAGCCCAGGTCGCCGCGACGGTTCGAACCGGCACACCGGTGCGCGCGTCGAGCACGTGGTGAAGACCATCGCCCCAAGCCCGCCGGTTCGTCGCCGAGGCGCACAGCGCGGCATCCTCGAGGTCGACGACACCGATGATCCGCGTCGGGTCGTACGGATGCTCAAGACCGATCCGCTCACGCACACCCGAGCAGCGCACGTCGCCACCGGCATCGACAGTGAGGGCACCCTGCTTCTGCCCCTCGAGGTGATCCAGAACGAGATCGACGAGGCGACCCTTTCCGATCGCGCCGACGTCGATGAGAGCCGGTTGCGAGAGCGTCAGCGCGCGGTCGTCGATGGAGACAACTCGCCGCCAGTCGGCTGGGGCGTTGACAGGGGCGCTCTGGCGGAGCGAATAGGACCTGTCGTAGCCGAGCGCTTCGAGCGAGACCCCGACGAGCGGGTTCACCGCCCCGCCCGTTGCAGCATCAAGGTCCGCGTAGATCGCGAACATCGCCTCGGCGTCGGCGGGTAGCGGACGGGAACCCCCGGACGCGAGAGCGCTGACGGTTGAGTCCTCGCGAAAGCGCGACCACTCGCGGTCGAACTCGGCGATCATGACGAGGACGGCGGCGCGTTCGTCGTCAGTGAGGGGCTCGTGAGTATCGATCGCCCACTGCGTTCCGATCGCCTCGAAACGCCAGCCCGGGCGCGGCCCCCCGGCGACGCGGGCTTCGTCACTCATTGGACCGACAGGATCAGGCAGCGGCCTCGGCCTTGATGAGCTCGACAGCCTGCATGAATCCACCGCTCGTCAGCGAGGATCCCGACACTCGGCTGACCGAAACGTCATCGAGGCTCTTGCCCACCACCTCGTCGGTGATCCCGCCGATGAACTGGGACTGGTATTGCTCGGATTCGCGGGCCTGCGGGTCGCCGGTGACCTCAACGTCGGTCACGGTGTCGTCTGCAATCGTGAGGGTAACCGTGACCGTCTCAACAGATTCAGGCGTCGCGTAGGACCCCTCCGCCGTGTACGTGCCGTCGGCATAGCCGCCGGACGAGCTCGATCCCGAACCCGCGTCAGTTCTTCCGGCATCCGTCTGTGCGGAGCCGGTGTCGGCGGCTGTGGTCGCGCCGCACCCGGCAAGGCTGAGAACGCCGGCAACACCCACGAGGGCGACGCCCACGCGTACGGGGCGGGAGGGGGTGCGAATCATGAGCAGTCCTTCCTAGAGGTCGTCTCCGCCATCGTTGCTTTCATGCCTATGCATAGGCTTTGAGGCGGCGACGAACGCGGAGAGATCTCGGCTCAGGCGGCGCCGTCGAACATGCTGGTGACCGAGCCGTCCTCGAAGACCTCGCGGATCGCACGCGCCAGCAGCGGTGCGATCGGGAGCACAGTGAGGGTCTCCCAGCGCTTGCGGTCGGGGATCGGGATCGTGTCGGTCACCACGACCTCATCGATTGCCGCATCCTGGAGCCGTTCGCTGGCCGGGTCGCTGAAGACCGCGTGGGTCGCGGCGACGATGACGCGCTCGGCGCCGTTCTTCTTCAGCGCCTGCGCGGCCTTCACGATCGTGCCACCCGTGTCGATCATGTCGTCGACGAGAAGACAGACACGACCGTCGACCTGGCCGACGATCTCGCTGACCGTGACCTGGTTGGCCACGTTCGGATCGCGACGCTTGTGGATGATCGCCAGCGGTGCGCCTAGGCTGTCCGACCAGGTGTCGGCAACGCGCACACGTCCGGTATCCGGCGAGACGACGGTGAGTTTGGCGCGGTCCTCGGGCGAGAGGTTCTCTTCGAAGTACTCCAGCAGCACCGGCTTGGCGAAGAGGTGATCGACAGGCCCGTCAAAAAACCCTTGGATCTGGGCGGCGTGCAAATCGACGCTCATCACCCGGTCGGCGCCGGCAGTCTTGACGAGGTCGGCGACCAGACGCGCGCTGATCGGCTCACGCCCGCGACCCTTCTTGTCTTGGCGGGAGTACGGGAAGTACGGCGCGACAACGGTGATCCGCTTCGCGGACGCCCGCTTGGCGGCATCCAGCATGATGAGCAGCTCCATCATCCACTCGTTCACGGGCGGACCGAAGGACTGGATGAGGAACAGGTCGCACCCGCGGATCGAGACCTCGAAGCGGGTCAGGATCTCGCCGGAAGCAAACGTGCGGTACTCCGTCGGGACGAGATTCGTGCCGAGCGCCGTCGCGACGTCGTCCGCGAGGCTCGGGTGCGAACGGCCGGATGCAACGACCAGGCGCTTCTTGGTCTTGGCGACCAGGCCGGGAGCGATACCGCTATCCCTGTCGAGATCAACCGTCTTGTTCTTGCTCGCCATCGTCCGCTTCCTGTGCGGACCGGGCCCGCGCGGCGACCTCGGCGGCGGCTGTTCCCGGTCTGTTGTTCTCGACCCATCCCTCGATGTTGCGCTGAGGGGCAACGCTCAGAGCCAGCGCACCGGGAGGGACATCCTTGCGGATGACGGCACCGGCACCGGTCTTCGCACCGTCTCCGATCCTAACGGGCGCGACAAAGACGTTGTGCGACCCGGAGTGGACCTCGTCACCGATCTCGGTGCGGTGCTTGGCGAGATCGTCGTAGTTGGCCGTGATCGCCCCGGCGCCGAGGTTGACGCCGCGCCCGATTGTGGTGTCGCCGATGTAGGACAGGTGCGGAACCTTGCTCCGCTCACCGATCGTGGAGTTCTTTATCTCGACGAACGTACCGACCTTGCTCTGGGCGTCCAGCGTCGCACCCGGGCGCAGGTAGGCGAACGGGCCGACAGTGGCGCCGCGGCCGATGACGGCCAACGTCGCGTCGGTGCGGGTGACCGTCGCGTTCTCCCCCACCTCGCAGTCGACGAGCGACGTGTCGGGTCCGATCGTCGCCCCGCGCTCGACAGTTGTTGCGCGCAGGACGTGCGTGTTCGGCAGCACCGTGACGTCGGGAGCGAGCGTGGCTGTCACGTCGATCCAGGTCGTGGCCGGATCCAGGATCGTCGCACCCTCGAGCTGCCAGCGACGGACGGTCCGCGCATTGAGCGCGCGGGCTGCTTCCGACAGCTGCACCCGGTCGTTCACGCCGAGCGCGTCCTGCGCCGCCGGAGCGTTGGATGCCGCGACGACCTCGCCCGCGGTGCGGAGGATGCCGATGACGTCAGTCAGGTACTTCTCGCCCTGCGCGTTGGCCGTGCCCACTGAGGCAAGGCTCGTGCGCAACTGCGCGGCGCGGAACACATAGATTCCGGTGTTGATCTCCCGCACCGAGAGCTCGTCGGGCGACGCATCCTTCTGCTCGACGATGCGTTCGACCGCCCCGTCGGCACCACGGATGACGCGGCCGTAACCCGTGGCGTCGTCGAGCGTCGCGCACAGCAGCGTGGCGCATGCAGCCGCAGCGCGGTGACGCGCGAGCAGCCCCTCGACGACGCTGACCTCGACCAGGGGCACATCGGCGCTGAGCACCAGCACGTCGCCGTCGAAGCCGTCGAGCGCGGCCAGGGCCAGTTCCACCGCGCGACCGGTGCCGGGGATCTCGTCCTGGTCGACGACATCAACTCCCGGAAGCAGGCCGGTCACGGCATCCGCCACCAGATCCCGCTCGTGACGGACCACGACCACCGCACGCTCCGGCGCCAGTGCCGATGCGGTGCGCAACACGTGGCCGATCAGCGGAAGCCCACCGATCTGATGAAGGACCTTCGGCGTGGCGGACTTCATCCGCGTCCCCTGGCCTGCCGCCAGAATGACGACGGCGACGGGGGTTGGGTTCTCAGCCATGCTCCGCCGCCAGGACTCGAACCTAGACTTCACAGCTCCAAAGGCTGTCGTGCTGCCATTACACCACGGCGGACCGGCGCGTAACGCGGCCGCGAACCAGTCTGCCAGAGGACGAGTCGGCCGGGATAATGGCCCCATCAGTCGAGATAATGGCTCAGTGTCCGCAGAATCCGACGAAGTCGACCGCATCGTCGGTGCCTGGAGTGCCCAGCGGCCCGACTTGGACTTCTCTCCACTCGAAGTTCTCTCGCGGGTGGACCGCCTTTCCCGCCACCTCGACCGGGCACGCCGCGAGGCCTTCCGCCGTTCCGAGCTCGAGCCGTGGGAGTGGGATGTGCTGTCGGCACTGCGACGGGCGGGCGAGCCGTTCCAGCTGAGCCCGAAACAGCTGCTGCAGCAGACACTCGTGTCCTCGGGCACGATGACCAACCGCATCGACAGGCTCGTCGGTCGCCGGCTTGTGCGGCGTGAGTCCGATCCGGGCGACGGACGCGGCATCCTGGTGACCCTCACCGACGAGGGACGAACCCGTGTGGATGCCGCCATCACCCGTCTCGTGGACGCTGAAGCGGTGCTGCTCGAAAGCCTCTCCCGCGCCGACCGTGACCGCCTCGCAGCCCTGCTGCGCAAACTCTCCCTGGGGTTCGATGTCTGACAGAGAAGACGGATTCATGGACGCCGGTTCGCCCGAGACTCCCGCCACCGGAAATCGCGATGGGGCGAGAACAGGGGGCTGGCACGACTGGTTCGATGTCCGGTTTCGAACACCGGCTGCGGTGTACGGACTCATCGTCTACTCGGCGCTCTTGATGATCACGTCCGATTACGAGACCGATGTGGCCGAAGTGGTCGTGTCATCGGTAGCCACGCTCATCGTGTTCTTCATTGCCCACGTCTTCGCCTATACGCTCGCCGACCACGGCAAGCATCCGCTGGGCACAGCCACACGCTACGCGTTGACACACTCGGCTGGAATGCTGTGGGCAGCAGTGCCGCCCACGCTTGCCATGGTGATCGCCGGGGCCGCGGGGAGGACCGCGGATGACGCGTCGGCCTATGCGCTGTGGGTCACGATGCTGGTGCTCGCGTTCCTCGGCTACGTCGCCTATTCCCGCACGGGCGCCGGAATCGCCAAGCGCATCCTTGGTGCCACCGGAACCGCCTTTCTCGGCGCCTTCGTCGCGATCCTCGAGTACGCCTTCCACTGAGCACCGGCTCGCTGGAGCGACGGGGCGGGCGGCATGCTGTGTCGCACTGTCCGCGTAGCGTGGGGGCATGATGAGTGACGACCAGCAGCCATTTCACGACGCGCCACTTGACGCCGCGATGTCGGAAGCTCTCGCCAACCAGGGCCTGCGCATCGAGCAGATCGACAACGCCACGAGGGTGCAGAACGATCCGTGGTTGTCCGCGGTCGCTCGCGGGTTTCTCGAAGACGAGCCGGTCGAGGTTCGCCGCGAAGCCTTCGTCGGACACACCGCTCACCGCCGCAAGCTCGGCGTCTACGATGCCACCTGCCCGCAGCCCGAGATTCCGGTCGCGACGTTTGCGTCATGGCCCACCGAACTCACCGTCCCCGGTGGCACCGTCCAAGCCAGCGCCATCAGCTCGGTGACCGTTGCACCGACGCACCGGCGGCGCGGCATCCTTCGTTCTGTGATGGCGGGGGAGCTGCGAACCGCCGCCTCGCTCGGGCTGCCGGTGGCAGCGCTGACCGTCAGCGAGTCGACCATCTACGGCCGGTTCGGGTTCGGTGCGGCAGCCGCCGCTGCGAACTGGGAGATCCGCACGCGGCGTGCCGGGTGGATCGGACCCGAGGCACCGGGGCGCGTGGACTTCGTTTCCCGCGACCAGGCGCGAGAGGTCGCCGAAGCCCTGCACGAGCGCGTGCGCGTCACCTCCCCCGGCGAGATCGCTCTTCCCGGAGGACATCTCAATCGGTTCTTCGGCACGAGCCCCGATGCCGAGAAGGCCGAGCGGCTGCGCACCATCCAGTACCGCTCGCCCGCGGGTGAGGTTGATGGGCTTGCGGTCTACCGCGTGGTCGAGAACCCCGACGACTTCAGCGAGTCGACGCTCGAGCTGTCGTGGCTGCTCGCCGCGACCGACGATGCGTACGCGGGCCTGTGGCGGTTCCTCCTCGAGATGGATCTCATCGCGCTTCTGCGCGCATCAGAACTCGGCCTCGACGAGCCCCTATGGTGGATGATCGCCGACCAGCGGGCCGCGAAGATCACCGTGACCGACCATCAATACGTGCGCATCCTCGACGTGCCGGCAGCTCTCACGAGCCGACGCTTCGGCGCCGCGGACACCATCGCCCTCGAGGTTGACGACTCGCTGGGGATCGCGGGTGGCACGTTCATCGCGACGACGGATGCCGAGGGTCGCGCGACAGTTGAGGCAGTCGATGCTCCCCCGGCCGGTGTTCCCCTGCTGCGGCTCGGCGTACGCGAGCTGTCGTCGCTGTTCCTGGGAGGCGTGTCGGTGTCGACCCTGGCCCGTGCCGGTCGAGTCGAAGCTGACGATCCGACGCGGATCGCACGCGTTTTCCAGACCGTCGAGTCCCCCCGATTGAGCTTCTGGTACTGACGCGCGGCTGAACCCCGCGCGGCGCCTAGCCTGGAAGGGATGGCACATCTTCTCGGCGCTGAGTCGCTGCACCTCGAGTTCCCCACGAAAGTGGTTTTCGATTCCGTGACCCTCGGCATCGCCGAAGGTGACCGAATCGGGATCGTCGGACGAAACGGCGACGGCAAGTCGAGCCTGCTCGCCATGATCGCCGGCCGCCTCGAACCGGATGCCGGCAAGGTCACCGTACGTGGCGGCACCCGCATCGGTGTCGTCGACCAGCAGGACACCCTCGATGACAACCAGACGGTGGGACGAGCGATCGTCGGCGACCTCGACGAGCACGAGTGGGCAGGCGACGCCCGCATCCGTGACGTCCTCGCCGGGCTGGTCACGGACCTGGACTGGAACGCTCCCCTCTCGACCCTGTCGGGCGGTCAACGGCGCCGCGTCGCCCTCGCAGCAGTGCTCATCGGCGACTGGGACGTCCTGATCCTGGACGAACCGACGAACCACCTCGACGTGGAGGGGATCGCGTGGCTCGCCGCACATCTCAAGAAGCGGTGGACAGCGAACACCGGGGCGCTGCTGGTTGTGACCCACGACCGGTGGTTCCTCGACGAGGTGTGCACCCTCACATGGGAGGTGCACGACCGGATCGTCGAACCGTTCGAGGGCGGCTATGCGGCCTATATCCTGCAGCGCGTCGAACGCGATCGCCAGGCTGCCGCCATCGAGGCACGTCGACAGAACCTCGCGCGCAAGGAACTAGCCTGGCTGCGCCGCGGCGCCCCGGCACGAACCTCCAAGCCGAAGTTCCGCATCGATGCGGCCAACGCGCTGATCGCGGATGTCCCCGAGATCCGCAACTCCACCGAACTGCAGTCGCTGGCAGTCACCCGCCTTGGCAAAGACGTGGTCGATCTGCTGGATGCCTCGGTGAGTTTCGATGGCCGCGAGATCCTCCGAGACATCGAGTGGCGCATCGCGCCGGGCGAGCGGACCGGAATCCTTGGCGTCAACGGCGCCGGGAAGTCTACCCTTCTCGGGCTCGTCGACGGCAGCGTCTCTCCCACGGGCGGCCGGGTCAAGCGGGGAAAGACCGTGCGGGTGGCAACCCTCACGCAGCGTCTCGACGAACTCGAGCAGCACCTGGCCGACCCTGTACGTGTCGTGATCGGTGGGCTCCGCACCAGCTACACGATCGGTTCCGGCTCGAAAGCGCAAGAACTCACCCCAGGCCAACTGCTTGAACGGCTCGGCTTCTCATCCGCGCAGCTCTCGACTCCCGTGCGCGACCTCTCGGGAGGGCAAAAGCGCCGCCTGCAGCTGCTGTTGATCCTGCTGGACCAGCCGAACGTTCTCATCCTGGACGAACCGACCAACGACCTCGATACCGACATGCTCGCGGCGATGGAAGACCTCCTCGACTCGTGGCCGGGCACTCTGCTGGTCGTCTCCCACGACCGGTACTTCCTGGAGCGCGTCACCGACCAGCAGTACGCGATCCTCCCCGGACCCGGCGGCGCGGGACGACTACGGCACCTCCCCGGCGGGGTGGACGAGTACCTCCGGCTGCGAGAGCAGACCACGGATGCCGGACCTGACCGATCCGGCGCCGCGTCGGCAGCCCAGCAGACGTCGGAACCGGGGCTGTCGGGCGCCGATCTGCGCGCTGCACAGAAGGAGCTGAGCGCGATCGAACGCAAGTTGGAGCGACTGACCCAGCGCACCGCCGAGATCCACGAGCGGATGGTAGCGCACGACCAGAGCGACTTCGCGGGTCTGACGCGCCTCGGCGATGAACTCCGCGAGGTCGAAACAGAGACCGCCTCTCTCGAGGAGCGGTGGTTCGAGCTCACCGAGCTCGCAACCTAGCCCCCTCCTCCAGCCGAGTTGTCCCTCCTCCAGCCGAGTTGTCCCTCCTCCAGCCGAGTTGTCCCTCCTCCAGCCGAGTTGTCCCTCCTCGAGCCGAGTTGTCCCTCGTCGAGCCGAGTTGTCCCTCGTCGAGCCGAGTTGTCCCTCGTCGAGCCGAGTTGTCCCTCGCTGGCACGAGGTGGCTCTCGTGATGCGGTCAGCTTGCCCCCCGTATACCCCCTGGGGTATGCTCATTGCATCTCTTCTCCAGAAAGTGAGTGCTCCATGCGCATCGTCATCGTAGGCGGCGTGGCCGCCGGGATGAGCGCGGCCGCCCGCGCCCGCCGTCACGACGAGTCAGCCGAGATCATTGTGCTCGAACGCGGCCCCGAGGTCTCGTTCGCGAACTGCGGCCTTCCGTACCACGTCGGCGGCGAGATCCCCCACGAGGGGTCGCTGCTTCTGCACACGCCCGAGACCCTGCGCGCAAGCCTCAACCTGGACGTGCGGACCGGGCACGATGTGACAGCGATCGACACGGCCGCGAAGGCTGTCACTGTCGCCTCGACCTCCGGCGTCGAAGACCTCAGCTACGACGCGCTCATCCTCGCACCGGGCGCCGTCGCCATTCGGCCGCCCCTCCCCGGGCTCGACTCCCCGCGAGTGCGGACGCTTCGCACCGTGGCGGACGCCGTGACCCTCAAGAAGTGGGTCGATGACGGCGCCACGCGCGGCGTCGTGCTCGGCGCCGGGTTCATCGGACTCGAGGCCGCCGAGGCCCTGCGCCATCGCGGGCTCGAGGTCGACGTCGTCGAGCTTGCCCCGCATGTTCTCCCGCCGCTCGAGCGCGAGATGGCCTCTGTCGTGACGACACAGCTGCGAAATCTCGGCATCCGGGTCCACGCCGGTGTCGCCGCCGAGAGCGTCGAGGTCGGCGACGATGAGGATGTCGTCGTCCTCGCGGATGGCACCCGCATCCCGACCGACCTCGTGGTCCTCTCGGTCGGCGTTCGCCCCGACACCGCGTTCGTGGAGACTGCAGGAATCGAGACGGCTCGAGGCGCGATTGTCGTCGACGATCGCGGACGCACCTCCGCTGAGGGAGTCTGGGCCGCCGGCGACGCGGTCATCAGCACGGATGCCGTCACAGGCGTCCAGCGCCCCGTGCCCCTCGCCGGCCCCGCCAACCGCGCCGGTCGGCTCATCGCCGACGACATCTTCGGCATGGCTGGCGGCCGGCCCATCCCCCAGCCCGTCGGCACTGCCATCGTGCGCGTCGGCGAGATCACGGCAGCGATGACCGGGGCGAACCGTGCGAGCCTGGATGCCGCGGGAATCGACTACACGACGATCCACCTGCACCCGATGCAGCACGCCGGCTACTTTCCTGGAGCCTCGACCGTGCACCTGATCGTGCATGTCTCGACGGACGATGGACGAGTCCTTGGAGCGCAGGCCGTGGGTTATGAAGGAGTCGACAAGCGCATCGATGTTCTCGCGACCGCGATCCGTGCCGGCCTGCCGGCGACCGACCTCATGGATCTCGACCTTGCCTACTCGCCGCCGTACGGTCAAGCCAAAGACGCCGTGAATCTCGTCGGGATGGTCGCCGAAAACGTCGAGAACGGGCGGCTGAAGCTCTGGTATGCCGACGAGCTCGACCAGATGCGGGAATCCGCACTGATCCTCGACGTCCGAACTCCGCGCGAATACAGCAGCGGCCACATCGAGGGGTCGCTGAACATTCCACACACCGAACTTCGTGAGCGCATCGACGAGGTACGTGAGGCAGCGCAGGGCCGCCCGATCGCAGCGCTGTGCGCGGCGGGCGTCCGATCGAACATCGCTTACCGCATCCTGGTAGGAAACGGCTTTGACGCGTTCTCCCTGTCGGGTGGGACGCAGACCCTTCGCCAGTGGTGGGGCGATCAGGCCGCCAGCATTCTTGTCAGAGAAGAGGTCCACGCATGATGATCACCGGCACCCCCGAGGAGCAGGCTGCAACACGCAAGCGCATCACCAACCGGCTCAAGCGCGCACAGGGTCAGCTGAACGCTGTCATCGCTTCGGTTGAGGCCGGTGACACGTGCCGCGACATCGTGACGCAACTGTCTGCCGTCACGAGCGCTCTCGACCGCGCCGGGTTCGCCATCATCTCGGCGGCGATGCGCGACTGTGTCGCCGACCCGGACGGCACCGCCGAGGCCGAGGGCCTGACGCAGGAGGAGCTCGAGAAGCTCTTCCTGTCGCTCGCCTGAGCCGCATCCCCGAACACTCATCGCTCGGACCGTCACGGTGACGGACCGCCATTTGTGCTGCCCGCGCAGCCAGTGAAGGAGACACCATGTGCTATCAGACGACGTGCCGGAAGTGCGGCAAGGTCACGTGGGGCGGCTGCGGCCAGCACGTGCAGCAGGCCCTCGCCGGGGTCCCGAAAGCGCAGCGCTGTGCCGGGCACGAAAACGAGCCATCGAAAGGCTTCTTCGCGAGCCTGTTCGGCCGCTGACCCACCACCCCTCCAACGCCGGAGCGGCTGCCACCCTCTCTCTCGGGTGGCAGCCGCTTCGTTGACGTCGCGCTGTTAGCTCAGGCCGTTCTCCTGCAGCCACTGCGACGCGATGTCGGCGGGCGACATCTCGTCAACCGTGCTCTGCACGTTCAGCGCAACCAGACCCTCGGGGGTCAGGGCGGCGCTCACGGCGTTGATGACGTCGGCGATCTCGTCAGCGACATCCGCGTTCACGACCGGGACGACATTCGAAGCCAGGAAAAGCCCCTCGGGGTCCTCGAGAACGACGAGGCCCGCGGTCTGGATGCGCGGGTCGGCCGTGTAGATGTTGGCGAGGTTGATCGTGCCAGCTTCGAGGTCCTCGAACGTGGTGTCGCCCGTCGCCGAGAAGCCGACGTCGATGCCGTACACGTCGGCAAGCCCCGTCGGCCCGTAGGGGCGCTCGGCAAGCTCCGGCGGGCCGCCGAGCGTCAGGGGCTCGGTGACGTTAGCGAGATCGGCGATCGAGACGAGACCGTACTGATCGGCGAATGCTGAGGTGACGGTGTACGAGTCCTGGTCGGTCGCGGTGGACTGGTCGAGCACAACCAGTCCTTCCGGCAGCGCGTCGGGCAGTGCCGCGTAGACCTCATCGGCTGTGCGTGCCGTCGTCTCAGGGTCGAAGTACTGCAGGAGGTTTCCGCTGTACTCCGGGAAGAGCGTCACCTCGCCGCTCTCGAGCGCCGGGATGTAGGCATCCCGCTGCCCGATGTTGAACTGACGCTCGACATCAAAGCCGGCGTTCTCGAGAGCCTGCGCGTAGATCTCGGCGATGATCTCGTTGGAGTAGTAAGCCTGCGAGCCGACCACGATCGTGTCGGACATCATCTCGCCGCTGCCGCTACCGTCGGTGGGTTCCTCGAGCGGGTTGCCCGAAGCGCAGCCGGCCAGCAGCAGCGCGGCGGCGCCGACGAGCGCGGCGGCGCGGAGGGTGCGTGTGGTGGTCATGGTGCCTCTTTCTTTTCTGGTGGTGCGGGATGGTGCGGTCAGGTGGACGGGCTAGACGCGACGGTGTCAGGGACCCGAGCGGGCGTTTGGGCGGACCGGGGCCCGGTGTCGGATGGCGTACGCCGGGTCTTCGTGGCGCGCTGTCCCCGCGGCACTGCAGCGCGCTGCAGGAGCGCGAGCAGACCATCGAGGACCAGGGCGAGAAGGGCGACGAGAATCGATCCGGCAAGAACCTGATCGAACGCCCGCAGTGGAAGGCCCTGGATGATCGGGAATCCCAGCCCACCCAGGTTCACGTAGGCGGCGATGGTGACGGTTGCGACGACCTGCAAAGTGGCGGTCCGCAGCCCGCCGACCAGCAGCGGGAGACCCAGCGGAACCTCGACGCGCCACAGGATCTGCCAGCGAGTCATCCCCATGGCGCGCGCCGCGTCGATCGTGGCCCGATCGATTGCCTGGAGGCCCGTGTAGGCGCCGGCCAGCAGAGACGGGATGGCAAGGAGGACGAACGTGATCAGCGCAGCCTCAGCCCGGCGCGTCACACCGATGACCAGGACGAGAAGAATCAGTAGCCCGAACGAGGGAATGGCGCGCGCCGCGCCCGAAACGGCAACAGCGACCTCGCGTCCTTTGCCGGTGTGTCCGATTGCCCAGCCGATCGGCACGGCGATGAGAGCGGCGATTCCGACGGCGGCGAAGGTGTAGCCCAGCTGCTCGAGCAGCAGCGTTGGCAGGCTGTATCGGCCGGACCATTGTTCGGGTGCGATGATCCAGGCCCAGGCGTCGATGAGAAGATTCATGCGCTCGCCTCCGCAGGAGCAGCGGATGAGGCTGCGCGAGGCCGTACTCGCGTCCGGCGCGTCCACGGCATCAGTATCCGCCCGATCAGAACCAGCACGAGATCGATCACGAGGGCGAGAATGACGACGGCGACAACCCCCGCGAGGACCTCGGGGATGATGCGGCGCTGGAGACCATTGGTGAACAGGTACCCCAGATTCGACACGCCCACGAGAATGCCCACCGGTGCAAGCGCGATCGTGCTCACGGCAGCAACCCGCAGACCCGCGAGGATGACGGGGCCGGCCAGCGGAAGCTCGACGGCGAAGAACCGACGCGCACCTGAGAAGCCCATAGCAGTGGAAGCGCCACGTACGCCCTCGTCGACAGAGTTGAGTCCGTCGACAACCGACCGCACCAGAAGCGCGATCGCGTAGAGCGTCAGCGCGAGGATGAGGTTCAGATCGCTGAACGCTACATACCCGAAGAGGGCGGGGAGCAGAAACAGTAGCGCGAGCGAGGGGATGGTGTACATCAATCCGGTGATGGTGACGACAGCACCCCGGAGGAGACGGAACCGCCAGGCAAGAAAGCCCAGCGGAATCGACAGAACGAACCCGAGGAGGATCGCGATCAGACACTGGCGGAGGTGCTCCACCGACAGCTGGAGGATCAGGCCGAGGTTCTCCAGAACCCAGCTCACGACGGGACGCCTCGCGCGCTCTCGTCCGGATCGCTGAGCATGCCCTGCGTGCGCCCCTGCCCATCGATCACTGCAGTGCCGGTGGCGGTCTTCTTCAACCGCAGCGAGCGCTTGCCCTGATCGGCGCCGATGAACGAGGCCACGAATTCGGATGCCGGATTCTCGAGGATCTCACTCGGCGTACCGACCTGCGCGATGTGCGCGCCCTTCTCGAGGATGACCACCTGGTCACCCAGCAGAAACGCCTCGTCGATGTCGTGCGTGACAAACACAATCGTCTTGTCGACCTCGTCCTGCAGCCGCAGCAACTCCTGCTGCAGTTCGGCGCGCACGATCGGGTCGACAGCGCCGAAGGGCTCGTCCATCAGCAGGATGTTGGGGTCAGCCGCAAGGCCGCGCGCCACCCCCACGCGCTGCTGCTGGCCGCCGGAAAGCTGGCTCGGGTAGCGCTTGGCGAACGATCGATCAAGACCTACCGTGTCCATGAGCTCGAGACCGCGGCTCCGAGCCGCCGAGCGCGACAGTCCCTGCAGCACCGGAACCGTCGCGATGTTGTCGATCACGGTGTAGTGCGGCAGGAGGCCCGAGTTCTGCATGACGTAGCCGATCCCCCGGCGCAGCTTGACGGGGTCCTTGCCGGCGATGTCCTCGCCATCAATGGACACGACGCCGGACGAGGGCTCCACCATGCGGTTGATCATGCGCAGCAGAGTCGTCTTGCCGCAGCCCGAGGAGCCGACGAAGACCGTCGTCTTGTGCGCGGGGAGCGTCAGGTTGAATCCGTCGACCGCTCGGGTTCCGTCGGGAAACTGCTTCGTGACGTCGTCGAAGATGATCACGGCGGCACCGGGTCAGTCGATGACCGACACGTCCTTCCCGAAGGCGACATAGCCCGAGAAGTCAGCCCCCACACGCTCGAACGCGCTGGGATACGGCGTCGGGTATGCCCACGCGCCGTCCGAGTGAGTAACCCCGTCGGCGACGATGTCGTAGTACTGGCACACGCCCTTCCACGGGCACGTGTAGGGAGTCGGACTCTCGACCAGTGCGCCGGCTACGATGCTGCTCGGCGGGAAGTACCAGTTCCCCTCGATGGAGAGGAGATCATGGCGGGAAGCTTCCGCGATGACAACGTTGTCGATGACACCCTTCATGGTTCTCCGTTCGTCGGGACGGCCGATTCGGCTTCGAATCACGCTACCGGAGGCCGGGGACATCGCGGGCGGTTCTGACCGAAGCGGAAATCCGGCGGTAATGTCCGCAGCCCGTCAGAAGCACCCGCGGCCTTGTCAGACCAGTCGGTCAGATCAGTCGTGCGCCGGGAACAGGGCCATGTGCGTGAAGGGCCGTATATCCCGCGGCCGACATGGTGACCTGCAGTTCCAGGGCCGATTCGAGATCCTCGGCGAGGAACGCTGTGGTGGGACCCGACCCGGAGACGATCCCGGCCAAGGCGCCGGCCCGGTCTCCCAGATCGAGCACATCGCCGAGCTCGGGCCGCAGCGACAGTGCCGCCTCCTGCAGGTCGTTGTGAAGGTGACCGGCGAGCTCCTCGGGGTCGCCGGAACGGAGGGCGTGCAGCACGCCCGTCGCCACCGCGGGGTCTGCGCCACCGTGGCGAGCGTCCGATATGCGGTCGAGGCGAAGTGCGCCGGTCGACGGATGCCCGGCCGACGCGGTCCGCGCGCGAAGCCGGTCGAGCTCGCTGTAGACCGCCGGCGTGGACAGTCCGCCATCGGCGAGCACGATGACCCACTCGAAGCGGCCTGTCGCGAGCGCGGGACTGAGCCGATCTCCGCGCCCCAGGCCAACTGCCGTTCCTCCCATCAGAGCGAACGGCACGTCGGCGCCGAGCCTGGCAGCCAGGCGCTGCAGCTCGGCGGAACCCACCTCGGTCCCCCACAGTGCATCACAGGCGACGAGGGCTGCCGCAGCATCCGCGGAGCCGCCGCCCATGCCACCGGCTACCGGAACGTGCTTGTCGACCGTGAGGTGCACCCCACCGTCGTACCCCGTGTGTTGAGCGAGGATCCGCGCCGCCCGCAGCGCGAGGTTCCGATCATCGAGCGGGACTGCCGACACATCGACTGAGCCGGTGACCTCGAGCCGGAAGTCGTCCGCCGCCACGGCCCACACGTCTTCGAACAGAGAGACAGCCTGGTACGCGGACGCGACAGCGTGGTAGCCGTCGTCGAGGAGCGGACCGACCTCGAAGTACACGTTGAGTTTGCCCGGAGCCCGCACCCGGACGACGTCTGTGCGAAGCGGCGCCGTCACGAGTCCGAGGGATCCGCCCAGATCGGACCCGACGGCGAGAGATCGACGCCGTCGGTGAGAGCGTCGATCTGCTCGAGCTCCTCGGTGTCGAAAGCCGGGCCCGCGATCGCTGCCAGGTTCTCGTCCAGCTGATCGGGACGCGATGCGCCGATCAGCGCCGAGGTGACGACCGGGTCCCGCAGCACCCACTGGATCGCCATCTGCGCGAGGCTCTGGCCCCGCTGCCGGGCGATCTCGTTGAGACCACCCAACAGCGAGCGGCCGTGCTCCGACACCCGGTCGGCGGGAACCGAATTGCGGTTCTGTGCCCGGTCGGCGGCCGCACCGCTGAGGTACTTGTCAGTCAGAAGCCCCTGCGCGAGGGGCGTGAACGCGATAGCCCCCAGACCCTCCTGACGCAGCACGCCGGTGAGGCCATCCTCGACCCAGCGGTTGAGCATCGAGTACGACGGCTGATGGATGACCAGCGGAGTACCGAGACTGCGAGCCACCGCAACCGCGATCGCTGTCTGCTCTGCGGAGTACGACGAGATGCCGACGTAGAGGGCCTTCCCCTGGCGCACGAGCGTGTCAAGCGCCGCGATCGTCTCTTCGACCGGGGTGACCGGATCCATCCGGTGCGAGTAGAAAATGTCCACGTACTCGAGGCCCATGCGCCGCAGCGACTGATCGGCGCTGGCGAGGATGTACTTGCGCGAACCGTAGTCGCCATACGGGCCCGGCCACATGTCGTACCCGGCCTTGGACGAGATGATCAGCTCGTCGCGGTACGGCGCGAAGTCTTCGCGCATCATCCGCCCGAAGTTCGTCTCGGCAGACCCGTACGGGGGTCCGTAGTTGTTTGCGAGATCGAAGTGCGTGATCCCGGAGTCGAAAGCGTGCCTCAGTAGCTTCCGCTGGTTGTCGAACGGGATGTTGTCTCCGAAGTTCCACCACAGTCCGAGCGAGATCGGCGGGAGGTAGAGGCCCGACGTGCCCACCTGGCGGTAGTCGGTGATGGAGTAGCGGTCCTCGGATGCCGAGTAGGGGCGGTGGATGTCGTTTCGGCTGCGCGAGAATCGCTGCTCGTCGGTCATGCTTCGAGGCTAGCGCGGGTCCGACGAGGTTGCTCTGGCGATGCGCAGGAACTGCTCGGCCGTCAGCTCCTCGCCGCGGGCAGTCGGCGCGATCCCGGCGCGTTCGAGCGCGACGGATGCCTCGAGCGCGCTTCCGCCGAGCACCGCGGCAAGCGCCTGACGGAGCATCTTGCGGCGCTGCTGGAACGCGGCGTCGATGATGCGAAAGGTCAGGATCCGCTCCTCCTCCGAGCCCAACGGTTCGGAGCGTTCGAAACCGACGAGCACGCTATCGACGTTGGGAACGGGCCAGAAGACCTGACGTGACACCGTCCCGGCAAGTCGCCACGCTCCCCACCATGCAGCCTTGACGCTCGGCGCCCCGTACACCTTCGACCCGGGCGGGGCGGCGAGCCGCTCCCCTACCTCGGCCTGAACCATCACGACCCCCCGGGCGATCGACCGGAAGGTCTCGAGGAAGTGCAACAGCACCGGAACCGACACGTTGTAGGGCAGATTGGCCACGAGCACTGCCGGGTCGCCCGGAAGCTCGGTCACCCGCAGGGCATCCTGATCGATGACCCGCAACGCACCCTCGGGAACGCCGTGAGCGGATGCCGTGGCGGGCAGACGCTCGGCGAGGCGGTGATCGATCTCGACGGCGGTGACCTCGGCTCCGGTCTCCAGAATTGCGAGCGTCAAAGAGCCGAGCCCGGGGCCGACCTCGACGACGTGCTCCCCGGTCTGAACGCCGGCAAGGTGCACGATCTTGCGCACAGTGTTGGCGTCGACGACGAAGTTCTGTCCGAGTTTTTTGGTCGGGGTGACGTCGAGATCTGCGGCCAGCGCCCGCACTTCCGCGGCGCCCAGGAGGGTGACGGGCATGGGTTCACTGTAGTTCGCCTCACGCGCGGACTTCGCGAATCGGGTAACCGGAATCCGTCACGCGCCGCCGCGGCGGGAGTACGGTGAGTCGCGTGACATCCTCATCTGACGCGCTCCCCACGGGGACGTTCTCCCTCAATAGTGCCTATGGTCGCCGCGCCGTCGGCCTGTCCATCGCCGCTGCTGTCGGTGGATTCCTCTTCGGCTTCGACTCCTCGGTCGTCAACGGTGCTGTCGAGTCGATCCAGAGCGACTTCGCCCTCAACGACTTCGTCACCGGGTTCATCGTCGCCATCGCGCTGCTCGGTTGTGCAGTCGGCGCGCTCATAGCAGGCAACCTCGCCGACCGCTGGGGGCGCCTCCGGGTCATGTTCCTCGGCGCGATCATGTTCTTCGTCAGCGCGATCGGAACCGGTCTCGCCTTCTCGGTCTGGGACCTCGGTTTGTGGCGCGTGGTCGGCGGTATCGGCATCGGTATCGCGTCAGTTGTCGCGCCCGCCTACATCGCTGAAGTCGCGCCCCGGCAGATCCGCGGCTCGCTCGCCTCTTTGCAGCAGCTCGCGATCACGATCGGTATCTTCGCGGCGCTCCTGTCGGATGCCTGGCTCGAGGGCATCGCGGGCGGCGCCGACAACGTGCTGTGGTTGGGCCTGGAAGCGTGGCGCTGGATGTTCCTGGTCGCCGTCGTGCCCGCGGCCGTGTACGGCATCCTCTCGTTCACCGTGCCCGAGTCACCGCGCTACCTGATCAGCAAGGGCCGCACTGACGAGGCGCGGGCGATCTTCGCACGCCTGGTTCCCGCGGTCGATCTCGACAAGACGATAAACGAGCTGACCCTCGCCATCGAGACCGACAAGAAGAACGCGGGGGTATCGATCCGCGGCAAGGCTCTCGGACTGCAGCCGATCGTCTGGATCGGCATCATCCTGTCGGTGTTCCAGCAGTTCGTGGGCATCAACGTGATCTTCTACTACTCGACGAGCCTGTGGAACTCGGTCGGCATGACCAACGCACCGCTGATCAGCGTGATCACGAGCGTCACGAACGTGCTCGTGACGCTGATCGCGATCTTCCTGGTCGACCGCGTCGGACGAAAGCCGATCCTGCTCACCGGTTCGGTGCTCATGGCACTGTCGCTCGGGACGATGGCGCTGGCCTTCTCGTTCGCTACCGGTACGGGTAAGGACGTCCACCTGGACGGCGCGTGGGGACCCATCGCTTTGGTCGCAGCGAACCTATTCGTCATTGGATTCGGCGCCTCGTGGGGACCGCTCGTCTGGGTGCTCCTGGGAGAGATCTTCCCCAGCCGCATCCGAGGTAAGGCCCTCGGTGTTGCTGCCGGCGCTCAGTGGATCGCGAACTTCCTGATCACCATGACCTTCCCGGTGATGTCGAGCTGGTCGCTGCCGCTGACCTACGGCATGTATGCGACGTTCGCCGCGCTCTCGTTCTTCTTCGTGTTGTGGCGGATCCCCGAGACCAAGGGGATGGAGCTCGAGCAGACCGAGACCCTCTTCACCCGCCCCAAGGCCAAGGCCTAAGACACGTCAGGCGCGGGCGGATGCTGCGGCGCGCGCCGCGGCGGGGAGGGCGTCGACGATCCGGGCCAGCGCCGCATCGTCGTGCGCGGCGGTGAGGAACCACGCCTCGAACGCCGACGGCGGGAGCGATACTCCCGCATCGAGCATCGCGTGGAAGAACGCCCGATACCGGAAAGACTCCTGCCGCACGGCAGTCTCGTAGTCAGCGACGCCGGTGGCGACATCCTCGCCCCAGAACACGCTGAAGAGATTCCCCGCCCGCTGGATGCCGTGAGCAACGCCCTCGCGTGTCAGAGCGACCCCCACCGCGGCCGAAAGCTCGTCGGCGGCGCTACCGAGTCGCGCGTAGACCGCGGCATCCGCGAGTCGGAGCGTCGCAAGCCCCGCAGCCACCGCTACCGGATTCCCCGACAGCGTGCCGGCCTGGTACACCGGGCCGAGCGGCGCGAGGAGCTCCATGACCTCCGCGCGGCCCGCGACTGCCGCGACGGGGAGGCCGCCGCCGACGACCTTGCCGAACGTGAACAGGTCGGGCGCGTAGGTCTCGCCCGCGGCATCCTGCAGCCCCCAGAACCCGGCAGGGCTGGCGCGGAAGCCGGTGAGCACCTCGTCGAGGATGAGCAGAGCGCCGTTCTCGCGACATGCGCGGGCAAGCAGGGCGTTGAAGCCCGGATGCGGCGGGACAACCCCCATGTTCGCAGCGGCGGCTTCCGTAATGACGGCAGCGATGCGCCCCGGGTGCTGGGCGAAGACTCCGGCGAGCGCATCGGGGTCGTTGTAGGGGATGACGACAGTCTGAGCCGCCACGGCCTCTGGCACCCCCGCTGAACCGGGCAGCGCGAGGGTTGCAAGTCCCGAGCCCGCCTGGGCGAGAAGCCCGTCGGAGTGCCCGTGGTAGTGGCCCGAGAACTTCACGACGAGATCTCGCCGTGTGAAGCCGCGGGCGAGGCGAACGGCGGTCATCGTCGCCTCGGTGCCTGTCGAGACGAGCCGCACCCGGTCGACGGCACCTACCCGAGCCGTGATCTCCTCGGCGAGTTCGGTCTCGGCTGGCGTGCTCGCGCCGAACGAGAGACCGCGGGAGGCGGCCTCGGTGACTGCCGCAACGACCTCCGGATGCGCGTGACCGAGGATCGCCGGCCCCCAGCTGGCGACGAGGTCGACGTACTGGCGGCCATCGGCATCCGTCACGTAGGGCCCTCGGGCGGATACGAAGAACCGGGGTGTGCCGCCGACCGAGCCGAAAGCCCGCACCGGCGAGTTGACGCCCCCGGGCATTGCCGCTTGCGCGCGGGCGAAGAGCTGATCGTTGTGGGTCATCGCGCACCCCCCGCGTTGTGCCCGTCGCGCAGTGATCGCCCGACCTCCAGGGCCCAGTACGTCAGGATCGCGTCTGCTCCCGTCCGACGGATGCCGACGAGAGACTCGATGATCGCGCGGTCACGGTCGATGGCACCCGCCGCAGCTGCGAGCTCGACCATCGCGTACTCCCCCGACACCTGGTACGCCCACACGGGGATCGGCGAGTGCTCGGCTACGGCCGCGAGAACGTCGAGGTAGGGGCCCGCGGGTTTCACCATGACGATGTCGGCGCCCTCCTCGATGTCGCGGGACGCCTCCAGCAGCCCCTCCCGGCCGTTCGCCGGGTCGAGCTGATATGTCTTGCGGTCACCGACGAGCGTGGATTCCACGGCGTCACGGAACGGGCCGTAGAACGCAGACGCGTACTTCGCCGAGTACGCCAGGAGCACGACATCCGTTCGCCCCGCCGCGTCGAGTGCTTCGCGAACCGCGGCGACCTGACCGTCCATCATTCCCGACAGACCCAGGATCTCGGCCCCCGCGTCAGCCTGCGCGAGCGCCATCGCCGTGTACCGATCGAGCGTCGCGTCGTTGTCGACCCCACCCCGCGCATCGAGGACACCGCAGTGTCCGTGGTCGGTGAACTCGTCAAGGCAGAGATCTGCCTGCACAGTGAGCCGTCCAGCCGCCGCTGTCCGGGCGACGCGGATAGCGCGGTTGAGGATGCCGTCCGGGTCGGTCGCGCCCGACCCTGTCGCGTCACGAACGAGCGGCACACCGAACAGCATGACGCCGCCGAGCCCGGCATCCGCCGCCGCGTCAACGACCTGCGGCAGCGTCTCGAGCGTTTCTTGCCGCACTCCCGGCATCGTCGCGATGGGCTGCGGTTCGTCCCGCTCGGTCACGAACACAGGGAGCACGAGTGCGGATGCCGACAGCGTGTGCTCAGTGACGAGTCGGCGCATCGCGGGGCTCTGTCGCAGGCGCCGCGGGCGGTGGGTGGGATAGGTCGTCATGGACGGAACTCCGGGGTGCAGATCGGCGAGAGGAAGGACAACTCGGCTGGAAAGAGGACAACTCAGCTGGGGGAAGGACAACTCGGCGAGAGGGAGGACAGCTCGGCGAGGAGGGATTCGATGGATTGTTCGGGGGCGGTCAGCGTCACGGTGAGGGCCCGGCGTTCGGCATCCCGGGTCGTGCCGGGCCCGAGCGAGGCGAGGACCGTGTTCGGCGGAAGCACGCCGACCTGGTGACTGAGTTCGCGCACGACGCTCGTCGAGGTGAGCAGCACCGTGTCGATCCGCCCCGATCGCAGATCGTCGACGATCTCATCCGGAAGGTCGACCCCCACCGTCCGGTAAGCGATACAGACTTCCACGTCGTAGCCGCGGACTTCCAGCTCGTCGCTGACGACCGCCATCGCGAGGTCGGAGCGCAACACGAGGCACCGCCCAACGCGCGCCGGCTCGTGCGCTGAGCACCACTGCTGGGTGAGGGCCAACGCCGACGAGCGCCCGGCGGGAATGAAGTCGACCTCGAACCCGGCATCCACGACAGCGCGAGCGGTTGCACGCCCGACCGCGGCGACGCGCGTGGCAGCAGGAATCTCGATGCCCGCAGCGCGCAGGTGTTCGACCGCAGCGGCACTGGTGATGAACACCCAGTCGTAGGTGCCGGCGGCGAGGTCGGCGAAGAACCGGTCCCGGGCCTCGAGGTCGCGCGGGGGCTTGGTCTCGATCAGCGGCGCAATCACGGGCACGGCACCGCGGTCTACAAGAAGGCGCGCGACGCGCTCACCCCATGCTCCACCGCGCGGCACGAGCACCGTGCGTCCGGCGAGTGCTTCAGTCATCGAGCTCATCGACCCCGCGATCTCGGAGCACCCGCACGACCCGTTCAGCAAGCGCCGCCCGGCCCGCCGGTTCGGCGACGACGGCGACTGGCGCGGCGTCCTCGACACGGATGCTGCGCGACCCGTCACTCCGGTAGACCGTCGCGGCGACCTCCACGCTCTCGCCGTTCTGGATCGCAGAGATACCGACAGGCGCAGCACAGCCGGCTTCGAGCTCTGCGAGCACCGCCCGCTCCACGAGCGCGGGGATCGCGGCGGCAGGATCGTTCAGGCCCCGCAGGGTGCGGCCCAGCTCGGTGGTCGTATCAGCCGTGCGGATCTCGATCGCCAGTGCCCCTTGACCTGCCGAGGTCGGCCACGCGTGCAGGTCGAACAGCTCGGCGATCTCGCCGTCCCGACCGATCCGGCGAAGGCCCGCTTCTGCCAGGACGATCGCGTCATACTCGCCGTCTGTGACCTTGCGCAGGCGCGTGTCGACATTGCCGCGGATGTCGGCGACAACGAGATCAGGCCGCCGCTCCAGCACCTGAGCGGCCCGGCGCGGGGAGCCGGTCCCCACGCGCGCGCCGGCGGGGAGCTCCGCAAGGGTCACGCCGCCGCGCGAACACAGGGCATCGCGCTGACCCTCGCGCTCGGGAACCGCGATCAGCGTGAGGCCCGGGTAGGCAGCGTTCGGCAGGTCCTTGAGGGAGTGCACGATCAGGTCGCACTCCCCCGCGAGCAACGCTTCGCGCAACGCCGTCGCGAACACACCCGTGCCGCCCAGCGACGCGAGAGAACCGGTGGCGACATCGCCGTGCGTCGTGAGGGGGACGAGCTCGACCTCGAGGCCCGACGATGCTGTCAGCATCCGGGCTACCGTTCCGGACTGCGTCATCGCCAGCGTGCTGGCCCGGGTCCCCAAGCGCACGGTCACGGCGTCAACCCCGCGAGTGCCGGGCGGAAGCCCAGCCTGGCGTTCTCGCAGCATCCGGGCCGGCACACGTCGAACCAGGGACCGAGGGACGTGACCCGCTCGCGCTGCGACGCGGGCGTACCCTGCAGCCGCTCCTCGATGAGGTCAACGAGGCCCGCGACGTAGGTGGGCGATGTTCCCGGGGTCGCGGTGCGTACGGCGACAAGACCGAGCTCGGTGGCGGTCTCGATGGCTTCGGTGTCGAGGTCCCACATGACTTCCATGTGGTCGCTGACAAACCCGAGGGGAACGATCAGCACTCCGCGCCGGCCCTGCGCGGGCAGCGCGGCGATCGCGTCATTGACGTCGGGCTCGAGCCACGGCACCGACGGCGGCCCTGAGCGGCTCTGGTACACCAGCTGCCAGGGGCTCTCGGACCCGAGCGTTCGCATGATCTGCTCCGCGACGGCGGTGTGCTGAGCGGCATAGGCGCCGCCCGGCCCGAAGTCGCGGTCGCGCGGACCGGAGCGTTCGGCATCGGCGACGGGAATCGAGTGCGTCGAGAAGAGCACCTCGATCTCGTCCGGCTTCTCGATGCCGTGCTCTCGCAGCTTCTCCAGCCCCGACCGGATGCCATCGACGAAGGGAGTCACGAAGCCCGGGTGATCGAAGAACTGGGCGACCTTGTCGATCTGCAGCTGCTCCCCGACACCTGTCGCCTCGAGCGCATCGGCGAGGTCCTCCCGGTACTGCCGGCACGACGAATAGGAGCTGTAGGCGCTCGTTGCCAGCGCCAGGACGCGGCGGTGTCCGTCGGCGTGAAGCTGCTGCACGGCGTCGGCGACGTACGGCATCCAGTTGCGATTTCCCCAGTACACCGGCAGGTCGATGCCGCGCGCGCGAAGCTCGGCATCGAGGGCGGCGACCAGGTCGCGGTTCTGCTGGTTGATGGGTGAGACCCCACCGAAGTGGCGGTAGTGGTGCGCGACCTCCTCGAGGCGCTCGTCGGGGATGCCGCGGCCGGCCGTGACGTTGCGTAGAAACGGGATGACGTCATCCTGCCCCTCGGGTCCACCGAACCCGAGCAGCAGCAGCGCGTCGTACGCGACGGGTTCTTCCACGTGTGCCGGGCCGGATTCCGCCGCGGGCGTCGCACCGCACACCGCAGCCCCCGGCGCGCAGTAGGCACCGGTCGCGTGCGGGGGCTTGGGCCGGAAGTTCTCGGCGGTCACGACAGGACGTCCTCGAGCTCGCCGACCTCGACGCGTCTCCCGGTGAAGAACGGGACTTCCTCACGCACATGACGGCGGGCATCCGTCGCGCGAAGATCGCGCATCATGTCGACAAGGCTCAGCAGGTTGTCGCTTTCCAACGGCAAGAGCCACTCGTAGTCGCTGAGCGCGAAAGTCGAGACCGTGTTGGCCACGACATCACGGAAAGCGCTGCCTTTGCGGCCGTGCTCGGCGAGCATCGCTGAGCGCTCCTGCTCGGGAAGCAGATACCACTCATAGCTGCGCACGAACGGGTAGAGGCAGAGCCATTCGCGGGGTGCCTCCCCGCGCAGGTATCCGGGAACATGTCGCTTGTTGAACTCGGCCTCGCGGTGAACGCCCATGGCACTCCACGTGATGCTCGCCTCGCGCAGCGCCGAGGTGCGACGAAGCCTGCGCAGTGCAGCCTGGAGTGCAGCCGGGTCCTCGCCGTGCAGCCACACCATGAGGTCGGCATCCGCGCGCATGCCGGTGACGTCGTAGAGCCCGCGCAGGGTCACGCCGGCGGCGGGAAGCTCTGCGACCTCGCGCTCCAGGTCACCGAACTCCGGCGCCGCCACACGCGGCACCTCAAGCACCGTGAAGAGGGTGTAGCCAGCGGGCGTCGACTCAGCCTCGGGGCTCGAGGCGGTGGGGGTTACGGGATCGGTCACGATTCCTCCAGTCAGAAGCGGCGGTGCGGGTCAGGAAGCGGTGGATGCGAGCGACGGCGCCGCGAACGCGTGGATCAGGGTTGCGGCGAGCTCGCGCGCGTGCGGCACCACCGAGGCAAGGCCGGTGCCCGCCACGGCGGCGCCGGCGAGGTGCAGGCGGGGGTCAGCGGCGATGACGGGCGTCGTGGACGACGACGAGGACGCATCCCAGCGGCGCACGTGCAGCTCGCGCACGTCCTGCGGCGCCACCGAAACTCCCGTGACGGCGCTGATCGCCGCCGCGACGGATGCCTCATCGAACGCGCCTGTGACGCCGTCGCGCGCCGAGAGCCGGACGACGTGGTGGTGGGGCTCGAGTTTCTCATCGAGCCACTGCCACTTGGCGTTGGCGTGCGTGAGCGCCTTCGCACCGATGGGTGCAGCGTCGGCGATCAGCGCTCCCGTGCCGACCGGGTGAGCATCCAGGCCCGGCGAACGCACGAGCGCGATCGCCAGCTCGACCGGCGTTTCGTCACCATCACTGTGCTCGCCGAGGAGTCGGAGCGCCTCGTCGCGACCGGTGGCGATGACAACGGTTCGGGAGCGGATCGCGGTGCTGCCGGCATCCACGCTCAGCACCTCGTCGCGTGCCCCGTGGCCCACGCTTTCCCGCGTGCTTTCGGCACCATGGATGCGACGAACCGGGGTATCGAGCAGGATGGTCGCCCCGGCGGCGCGGGCGCGGGCTGCCAGTTCGACGGGCAGCCGCCACATGCCACCGACGATCCCCGCGACAGCGCTGCCGGGGCGGGGCCCCGCGGCAAGCTCGGCGACGGCATCCGTCAGCGCGCCGGTCTGCATGAACCGCTGCCAGAGCTGCGGGTGCACCACCGAGAGCTTCAGGTCGCGGGCAGAGCGCGAGTAGACGCCGCGGCAGACGGTGTCTACCACCGCGCTTGCCAGGTCATCACCGAGTCGTGTGGCGACGAGGTCGTAGAGCGAAGGCTCCTCGGCGGGCACGGGCAGCACCTGCTCGGCGCGGGGCGGTACGAGCGCCAGGATGTCGGCAGCGCTGGGATCGGCGGGGATCCCCAGGACGCTCTGTCGCGGGAGCGGGGCGCGACGGATGCCGGAGTCGCCGCCGGCAACGAGCCACGCCCCGGCGGGGTTCGGGGCCGTGACAGTGACGGGAAGCTGCCAGCGGTCGATGAGATCTGTCACGCCGGTCGTTCGGGTCGCGAACGACTCGGCGCCGGCATCCGCAGCGACCTGCCCACCAGCAGCGCCCACACCAGCACCGCCGGCGATCATGACCGGCGCGAGCATCCCCCCGACGCGGTCGGAGGCGTCCACGACGACGGTTCGGAGTCCAGCCGCGGCGGTTTCAGCGGCAACGACCAGGCCCGCCATCCCCGCGCCGACGATGCACACATCGACGATCTCGTCCGTCTCAGCGGGCATCGTGCACCATCGTGACAAGATCCGTCAGCACGTCAGGATCCGTCTCGGGTGGCACGCCGTGCCCGAGGTTGAAGACGTGAGCGCGGGCGACCTTACCTGCGGCGATGATCCGGGAGACCTCCGCGGCGCGGACCTCGGCGGGAGCGAACAGCATGGCGGGATCCAGGTTCCCCTGCACTGTCACCTCTCGCCCTACCCGCTCCAGGGCCTCGTCGAGATCGATCCGGTGGTCGATTCCGACGACGTCGAGATCGAGGCTCGCGATGTCGGCGAGAAGGTCGCCGGTGCCGACACCGAAGTGCGAGAGCGGGACCCGCAGCATCCCGGAGTCCGCGGGCGGTTCGATCTGCCGCACGTGAGCGAGTGCTCGAGCGGATGCCGGGAGCGCTGCCTGCCGGTACAGGCGCGGGGAGAGAGAACCAGCCCAGGAATCGAACAACTGCGCAGCGCTGGCGCCGGCCTCGATCTGGAGGGCGAGGAAGCGTCCGCTGATGTCGGCGAGCCACTGTGTGAGCGCGTCCCACCCGGGCGGGTCCTCGTGGATCAGGCGGCGCGCGGCGAGATGGTCCTTCGAGGGCCCGCCCTCGACGAGGTAGGCAGCGAGGGTGAACGGGGCGCCCGCGAAGCCGATGAGCGGGAGCGGCGTGCCGCGAGTAACGGACTCGGCGGCGAGCATCTTGGTCGTGCGGCGCACAGCCTCGATGATCGGCCCGCCCCGCTCGGTGACGGTCCGCGGGTCGATCGCGGTGACCCGCGCGATGTCGGCACCGGTGCGAACCGGTTGGGAGAAGACCGGACCCCGGCCCGCGACGATGCGCACGTCGATCCCCGCCAGCATCAGGGGCACGACGATGTCGCTGAAGAAGATCGCGGCATCCACGCCGTGACGGCGCACGGGCTGCAGCGTGATCTCACTCACGAGCGCGGGGTCGAGGCAGGCGTCGAGCATCGAGCTGCCCTCACGCAGCGCACGGTACTCGGGAAGGGAACGCCCCGCCTGCCGCATGAACCACACGGGGGTGATAGCTGGTCGGTGTCCGACGAAGGCGCGGATGAGGTGCGAGTCCTTCGTCGCGTGCGCAACGAACGGATGCTGATCGGAGAGCTGCATAGTTAATCGATATACTAACCAGTCGACGCGAGGAGGAAGCGATGCTGGTCTGCCTATCGGCCAACCATCGGGCTACCCCGTTCGCCTCTCTTGAGCGCCTGGCCGAGGTGGGTGGCGAGGTCCGCCGCGACATCCCCCTCGCCCACGAGTCGATCGGCGGAGCCGTCGTGCTTGCCACCTGCAATCGGTTCGAGGCCTACCTCGATATCGACCCCGACGAGGGCCACTCTGCTGAGTCCGCCGTCACTGCCGCGCTCGGCGAGCTGGCCGATGCCTCGGGTATCGACTACCGAGAGCTGCGCGAAACGCTCGATGTCACCGTCGGCAATCGTGTCGCGCATCATCTGTTCGCCGTGGCGTCGGGCCTGGACTCGGTCGTGGTCGGCGAGGACGAGATCGCGGGTCAGGTCACGCGCGCCTACGAAGACGCCCGCGGCGAGGGGATGACGACCCGCGCCCTCGAGCACCTCTTCGAGCGCGCGAAAGAAACATCGCGGACCGTCAAGAACTCGGCGCGCGTGGGGGAATCCGGTCGTTCTCTGGTTCGACTTGCCCTGGAGCTCGCCTCCTCACGGATCGCCGACTGGTCAAGCGCCCGCGTGCTCCTGATCGGGACCGGTCAGTATGCCGCGGCAGCATTGGCGGCACTGCGCGCGCGCGGCGCGCGCGGCATCCGTGTTCATTCGGCCTCCGGTCGCGGCCCCGCGTTCGCCCAACGACACGGACTGATCCCGGTCGACCCGGAATCGTTTCCCGCCGAGATCGCGTCGGCCGATGTCATCGTGACCTGCACGACCCGGGTCGTGCTCGGCGGCGACGAGCTGGATGCCGGTCGCGCCGCGGTGACAGCCGCAGCCGAGCGGCTCCTGGTGATCGACCTCGGCATGCCCCGGAACGTCGCCGCCGACGTGCAGGCGCGTCACGGCGTCGAGGTGCTCGACCTCGAGACGATTCGCTTGCACGCACCGCTTGACGAGTTCGCCTCGCTCGCCGATGCGAAAGCGATCGTCGCCGACGCAGCGCTCCGCCACGCCGGGGCAGGTCGGGTCCACGATGTCGCGCCGGCGGTTCGAGCGGCGCGAGGGTGGGTTCAACAGCTCCTGGATGCTGAGATCGCGCGCCTCCCCGAGAACCCCTCGGAGAGTTCGCTGAAGACCGAACGGGCGCTCCGGCATTTTGCCGGCGTGATCATGCATCACGTCGTTGCGCGCGGCCATACACTGGCGTCCTCCGGGGAGGGCGAACGCTGGTCAGCAGCGGTCGAGACAGTTTTCTCGGAGGCGCCGAATCCCGGCACGTGAGTGAGCATGACCCAGCAGCCCGACCAGACACCGATCCCGTTGCCGCGCGCGCGGGTCACGGTGAAGGATGTCGCGGCGAGAGCTGGCGTGTCCACCGCCGCGGTCAGTCAGGCACTCAATGGCCGGGGCGCGCTCAGCGCCGACACCAGACAGCGGATACTCGATGCCGCGACCGAACTCGGATACTCCCCCGACCGCTACGCCGCAGCGCTCCGGCGCGGGCGAACACTCTCGATCGGGTACGTCGCGTCACCGCCGCTTGACCCGGTTCGCGAGGCCACTCAGGCGCAATACGCCATGCGACAGCTCAGTGCCCTCGTTGACGCCGCAGCCGCGCACCACTTCACGGTCACGGTCATCCCCTATGCGCGCCCGGAGCTGCTGCGCAGCGCCCGGGTAGACGCCGTGTACGCGCCCGACGCCCGCGAGAGCGACCCACTGCTGGCGATCGCTGCAGCGCAGAGCATCCCCGTCATCACCAATGACCTCCCCCTTCCGCCGGACGCAGGGATGTGGATCCGCACCGGATACGAGGATGCCGCGACCGCGGCCCTTGACCTGCTCGCTGCCAGTGGCGCCACGAACATCGGGCTTCTCACCGGCGAACCGGGGCTTCCCCGTCTGGAGATCGGCGAAAGCGTCTACCAGCAGTGGTGTGCCAGCCGCGGCCAGGCCCCGATCGTCGCCCGGGTGGATGCCGCGAGCCTGGAGCTTGCGGGGAGCATCCGTGAACTCCTGCTGCACGGTGTCGACGGGCTGTTCTCGTTCGCGCAGGAGGGGCCGCGCCTGTTCCTCGACCTCGCCGCGCTCGATGTCGTCTTGCCGCGGGATCTGCAGCTTGTCGCGCTCTGTCTTCACGACTGCGCACTCAACCGCCGCCTGAGCGTGACGCACGTGTGCGTCCACCCCGAGCTCGCTCCCGCGCTGCTCTTTCCCGAACTCGTGAACGCGCTGGAGACGGCGAGCACCCCGAGCTCGCCGGTCGTGCTGCCGTGGGAGTTGGAAGGTGGATCAACGACCCGCGCGACCCCGAGCCGCATCCGCCGGGACGACGGGGTCCCGCGCGCTTCCGTTCAGGCGAACGTGCCGTAAACCTCGAGCGTGTTCGCGGCGACCTGGGCGGCGAGCTCGTCGACGGAAACACCCAGCTCTGCTGCCATGAAGCGCAGGGTGATCGGCACGAGATACGGCGCGTTGGGGCGCCCACGGTGGGGTACCGGAGTGAGAAAGGGCGCGTCGGTTTCGACCAGGATGCGCTCCGCCGGGGTCACGGCGAGCGCATCGCGCAGATTCTGCGCGTTCTTGAACGTGATGTTGCCCGCGAAAGAGAGGTAGTAGCCGCGGTCGGCGGCGATCCGCGCCATCTCGGCATCCCCGGAGAAGCAGTGGAAGACGGTCTTCTCGGGCGCGCCAACGCTCTCGAGCAGGCGCAGAACCTCGTCGTGCGCGTCCCGGTCGTGGATCTGCATTGCGATGCCGTGCTTTTTGGCCAGAGCGATGTGCGCCTCGAAAGACCGGTACTGAGCCGGCTGACCCTCGGCATCCGTGCGGAAGAAGTCAAGCCCCGTCTCGCCGATCGCCCGCACCCGAGGGTGGGCGGCAAGCTCATCGATCGCCGCGATCGCCTCATCGAGGCCTCCCGCCGCCTCGTAGGTCGGTGCCTCGTTCGGGTGGATCGCCACCGCTGCGAGAACCTGCGGGTGATGCTCCGCGGCCCACACCGCCCACCGCGACGACTCCACGTCACCGGATGCCTGCACCACACCCGCGATCCCCGCCGAGGCCGCGCGGGCGAGTTGCTCCGACAGGCCCAGCGGGTCGTCGCCGTCCACGATCTCGAGGTGACAGTGGTTGTCGTACACCGGAACAGCCACCGGCTCAGGCAGCGGGGGGTAGGTGAGGTCACGCCGACCCGATGCCGACCTCTCCCGCACGTAGGCGCTCGGGTCGCTCACGCGGGCTGCTCGACCCGGGGGAACAGCGGCGCCAAGCCATTGATCGAGGTGCCCGGCTTCAGCTGACCCCAACTCCCCGCCTCGCGAAGGGGCTGATCCTGCAGCCGGCCGATGGTCTCGGCAGCGCCGAGGGCGATCCAGAGCTTCTCGGTCGAGATAGGCATCACCGGCGAGAGCAACTGAGCAAGCGCGCGCAGACCCTCGGCGGCGGTGTACAGCACGGTCTCCAGCCGCGCACGCTGCGCGTCATCCTTTGCAAGGGCCCACGGCTCGTTCTCGGTGATGTAGCCGTTGAGTTCGTCGACGATCGTCCAGATCGCGGCGATGGCCTCGTCGATCCGGAACCGCTCGATGGCCGCATCCGCCGCCGACGCCGCGTCGGCGACGACACGCTGGATCGCCAGGTCGGCGTCAGTGTACTGTGCGGGCGGCGGCACGATCCCCTCGAAGTACCGCTCGATCATCGCGACCGTCCGCGAGGCAAGGTTTCCGAACCCGTTCGCCAGCTCCGCCTGGTAGCGCGCGGACAGATCCTCCCATGAGAACGATCCGTCCTGACCGAAAGCGATGGCCGACAGGAAGTAGAAACGGTATGCGTCTGAGCCGAAGACGTCGGTGATCTCGGTCGGGGCGATGCCGGTGAGCTTGGACTTCGACATCTTCTCGCCGCCCACCAGGAGCCAGCCGTGCGCGAAGACGCCGCGGGGCACCTCCACACCGGCTGCCATGAGCATCGCCGGCCAGATGACGGCGTGGAAGCGCAGGATGTCTTTTCCGACGACGTGATAGGCCGGCCAGCGTCGCGCGAACTGCTCGGGGTCGGATCCGTAGCCGACGGCGGTGGCGTAGTTCAGGAGCGCGTCGACCCACACATAGATGACGTGCGAGGGATCCCACGGCACCTTGATCCCCCAGTCGAAGGTCGACCGTGAGATGGAGAGGTCCTTCAGTCCACTGCGGACGAAGGATGCCACTTCGTTGCGCGCGGACTCGGGTCGCACGAAGTCGGGCACGCTCTTGTAGAGCTCGAGCAGTCGGTCCTGGAACTCGCTGAGCTTGAAGAAGTAGTTCTTCTCCTGCAGGAGCTCGAGCGGCTTCGAGTGGATCGCACAGACCTTGAGACCCTCGAACGCCCCCGTGCCGTCCATGATCTCGGCCTCGGTCTTGAACTCCTCACAGCCGACGCAGTACAGCGCCTCGAATTCGCCGGCGTAGATGTAGCCGTTGTCGTAGATCGCCTGGACGAACTGCGTCACACGCTCCTCGTGCCGGGCCTGGGTCGTGCGGATGAAGTCGTCGTTGGCGACATCCAGGGTGCGAAGCAGCGGGAACCACGACTCACCCACGAGGCGATCGACCCACTCCTGCGGTGTCGCACCGTTCGCGGCAGCAGCCCGCAGCATCTTCTGTCCGTGCTCATCGGTGCCGGTGAGCATCCAGGTGTCGTCACCGGACTGCCGGTGCCAACGCGCGAGCGTGTCGACGGCGACCGTCGTGTACCCGTGGCCGATGTGGGGGACATCGCTCGGGTAGTAGATCGGCGTCGTGATGTAGAAAGAACTGCCGGAACTCACCCGTGAAGTCTAGTTCGGGCTGATGCCGCCTCGCGGGTCTGTGACAGCGATGCGTTGTAGAGCTCACGCGACGAGTGCCCGGATGCTGCGGCGACGTCGGCGCAGGCATCCTTCAGGCGTTTGCCCTGCGCGAGGAGATCCGAGACGTACGCCACCGCGTCCTCGAACGACATCGCGGGCCCCGCAGCGCCGCCGACGACGATGACGATCTCACCTTTGATCCCCTCGGCCGCCCATGTTGCGAGCTCCTCGAGGGATCCGCGGCGCACTTCTTCGTGGAGTTTGGTGAGTTCGCGGCAGACGGCGGCGGCGCGATCGGCGCCGAGGACCTCGGCCATGTCGGCGAGGGTCTGGGCGCACCGTCCAGGTGATTCGAAGAACACCATCGTGCGGGATTCGGCACGCAGAGCCGACAGTGCCCCGCGCCGCTCCCCCGCCTTGCGCGGCACGAAGCCCTCGAACGTGAAACGATCGGTCGGGAGGCCCGACACCGCCAGCGCCGCGAGGACCGCACTCGGCCCTGGCAGGACGCTCACTGCGACGCCGGCATCGGCCGCCGTGGCGACGACCCCGAATCCCGGGTCGCTGATGGTCGGCATCCCCGCATCCGAGAGCAGGAGCACATCGCCTTCGCGCGCGAGATCGACGATCTCCGCTGCGCGCGCCTTCTCATTGTGGTCGTGCACGGCGATCAGTCGGGGCCGGTTCTGGATGCCGAGCGCGGCGAGGAGCCGCTGCGTCGTCCGGGTGTCTTCGGAGGCGACCACCTGCGCATTTTCCAACGCGTCGATGAGGCGCTGGGACGCGTCGCCGAGATTCCCGATCGGCGTGGCGGCAAGGATGATCACGGCCCCAGCCTAGGCCGGTCGCCTGAGGCTGGGGCCGCGCCCGTCCGACTGACTCAGCTGTTGCCGGAGCGTCGCTTGTTGTAGACGTCGAAGGCCACGGCCAGCAGCAGCACGAGACCCTTGACCGCCTGCTGCCACTCGATACCGATGCCCATGATCGACATACCGTTGTTGAGCACACCGATGATGAGGCCACCGATGATGGCTCCACCGATCGTGCCGACACCACCCTGAACCGCCGCGCCACCGATGAAGGCCGCCGAGATCGCCTCGAGCTCGAAGCCGTCACCGGCCTTGGGCCCCGCGAGGTTCAGACGCGCGGTGAAGATCAGGCCGGCCAGAGCGGCGAGGAAGCCCATGTTGACGAACAGGAGGAAGTCGACGCGCCGGGTCTTGATGCCCGACAGCTCGGCGGCGTGCCGGTTCCCGCCGATCGCGTATACGTGCCGACCGAAGACGGAGCGGTTCATGACGGTGCCGTAGAACAGCACGAGCACGGCCAGGATGATCAGCGTGACCGGGATGCCCTTGTACGACGCGAGCGCGAACATGAAGAAGCCGATCGCGGCCGCCACGAGGAGGAGCTTCACGATGAACCAGACGATCGGGTCGACCTCCTGGCCGTACTTCAGACGCGCGGCGCGCGAGCGCACCTGATTGAGGACGAGCAGCACGATCGCGGCTGCGCCGACCAGCAGCGTGAAGATGTCGGGCGTGCCCTCACCGAAGACGCCGGTGAGGAATCCGTTGCCGAGGGCACGGTACTCCTCGGGGAACGATCCGATGTTGGCGTTTCCGAGCACGACGAGGGCGAGGCCTCGGAAGATGAGCATGCCGGCGAGGGTCACGATGAAGGCCGGAATACCGACGAAGGCCACCCAGAAGCCCTGCCACGCTCCCACGACGGCGCCGATCAACAGCGACAGCACGATCGCAAGCCACCACGGCAGGCCCCACTGCACGGCGAAGACACCCGAGAGCGCACCGATGAAGGCTGCCACCGAACCGACCGACAGGTCGATGTGGCCGGCGATGATGACCATCACCATGCCGATCGCGAGAACGAGGATGTAGCCGTTCTGGACGATCAGGTTCGAGATGTTCTGGGGTCGCAGCAGGATGCCGTCGGTGGTGATCGTGAAGAAGATGACCACCGCGATCAGGGCGATGAAGATGCCGTTCTTGCCCAGGTCGGCGAGGATGTTGCTGAACCAGCGGGTGAACCGGTTGTCGGGCGGGTTGACGAGCGCGCCAGCCGCCGTGGACTCTGTGTTCTGGGTGTCGTTGGACATGGTGTGTTCTCCTGCGGGGCCCGTCAGCGGGCCTTTTCCATGGTCATGAGCTTGAGGACTGACTCGGGAGTCGCGTCCTCGACGGGCAACTCACCGGTGATCCGCCCCTCCGAGATGGCGTAGAGGCGATCCGAGATCCCGAGAAGTTCGGGCAGTTCCGACGAGATGACGATGATGCCCTTGCCTGCGGCTGCCAGCTTGTTGATGATCGTGTAGATCTCGTACTTGGCGCCGACGTCGATCCCGCGCGTCGGTTCATCGAGGATGAGCACGTCGGGATCCGAGTAGATCCACTTCGACAGCACGACCTTCTGCTGGTTGCCACCCGAGAGCTTGCCCGTCTTGACGAGCACGTTGGGAGCCTTGATGTTGAGGTCGCGGCGGTACTCGTTGGCGACCGCATACTCCTTGTTGTCGTTGACGAGCCCGAGACGCTCGAGCTTGCCCAGAGACGCCATCGAGATGTTCCGCTTGATGTCTTCGATGAGATTGAGTCCGTAGGTCTTGCGGTCCTCGGTGGCGTAGGCCAGTCCGTTCTCGATGGCCTCCGCGACCGTGCGTGTCTTGATCTCGCGACCGCGCATGAAGACCTTGCCGGTGATCTTGCTGCCGTAGCTGTGACCGAACAGGCTCATCGCGAACTCGGTGCGCCCGGCGCCCATCAGACCCGCGATGCCGACGATCTCACCGGCGCGGACGTTGATCGACACGTTGTCGACGACGACGCGGGACGGATCTTGCGGGTGGTGCGCCGTCCAGTCCTCGACGCGCAGGAGCTCCTCGCCGATCTGAGGATCATGGTCGGGATAGCGATGCTCGAGGTCGCGGCCCACCATGTCCTTGATGATGCGGTCCTCGGTCACGTCGTCGCGGGCGATCGTCTCGATCGTCTTGCCATCGCGGATGACGGTGACGGTGTCGGAGATCTTCTTGATCTCGTTGAGCTTGTGGCTGATGATGATCGACGTGATCCCCTGCTCCTTGAGCTGGAGGATCAACTCGAGCAGGTGGTCGGAGTCCTCGTCGTTGAGGGCGGCCGTCGGCTCGTCGAGGATGAGCAGCTTCACTTCCTTGGAGAGCGCCTTTGCGATCTCGACGAGCTGCTGCTTGCCGACACCGATCTGCTTGATCGGCGTGCGGGGGTTGTCGCGCAGGCCGACGCGGGCGAGGAGCTCCGCGGCCTGGAAGTTGGTGCGGTTCCAGTCGATGAGACCGAGGGCTCCGCGCTGTTCGTTGTTCAGGAAGATGTTCTCGGCGATCGAGAGGTGCGGGCTCAGCGCCAGCTCCTGATGGATGATGACGATGCCCTTGGCCTCGCTGTCGCTGAGGCTGCGGAACGCGACCTCCTCGCCCTCGAAGACGATGGTCCCGTCGTAGGAGCCGTGCGGGTACACGCCCGAGAGCACCTTCATGAGGGTGGACTTGCCGGCGCCGTTCTCACCGCAGATCGCATGGATCTCGCCGCGCTCGACCTCGAGGTTGACGTTGGAGAGCGCCTTCACACCGGGGAAGGTCTTGGTGATGCTGCGCATCTCCAGGATGTTGTCGGTCATCGTGACTCCTTGTCCGAGGGCTCAGATCGGGCGGCGCGAGTGCGCCGCCCGACCGTGCCTTCGATCGTTCTTAGCCGTTGATCTCGTCTTCGGTCCAGTACCCGCTGTCCACGAGGACCTCGGTGATGTTGTCCTTGACGACGATCGCGGACTCCAGCAGGTACGACGGGACGACCTTCACGCCGTTGTCGTAGTCCGTGGTGTTGTTGACGTCGGGGCTCTCGCCGTTCAGGAGCGCGACCGCCATGTCGACCGCGACCTGCGCGAGCAGTCGGGTGTCCTTGAAGATCGTGGAGTACTGCTCACCGCGGTTGATGGCCTTGACCGAGTCGAGCTCGGCATCCTGACCCGAGATGATCGGCCAGCCGTCGCCGACCGTGTAGCCGGCGTCGGTGAGGGCCGAGATGATGCCTCGCGAGATGCCGTCGTAGGGCGAGAGCACGGCGTTGACCTTCGTACCGTCGGAGTAGTTCGCCGTGAGGATGTCCTCCATACGGCTCTGAGCGGTCTCACCGTCCCAGCGCAGCGTCGCGGCCTGCTGGAAGTCGGTCTGACCCGAACCGACGACGAGGGTTCCGTCGTCGAAGTACGGCTGAAGGGTGTCGATCGCGCCGTCCCAGAAGAAGTAGGCGTTGTTGTCGTCGGGCGAACCGGCGAACAGCTCGATGTTGAACGGACCGGTCGAGGCGCCCTCGATCGGCGTGCCGTCCAGCTCTGTCAGCCCGAGCCCGTTGAGGATCGACGTGGCCTGCTGCACACCCACCTGGTAGTTGTCGAACGACGCGTAGTAGTCGACGTTCTCGGTGTCGCGGATGAGGCGGTCATACGCGATCACGGGGATGCCGGCATCCGCAGCCTCCTGCAGGACGCTCGTGAGCGTCGTGCCGTCGATCGAGGCGATGATGAGCGCCTCGGCGCCCTTGGTGATCATGTTCTCGATCTGCGAGACCTGAGTGGGGATGTCGTCCTCGGCGTACTGCAGGTCGACGGTGAAGCCCTGCTCTTCGAGCTGCGCCTTGACGGCGTCGCCGTCCTGGATCCAGCGCTCGGAGCTCTTGGTGGGCATCGCGACGCCGACGAGGCCGCCGTCTCCGCCGCCGCCGTCGGTCGAACCGCCGCCACCGGAGCCGGAGCATCCGGAAAGCAGCAGGGCACCGGCGGCGAGGGTTGCCGCTCCGGCGAGCAGAATCTTTGTGCTCTTCACAGTGATTTCCTTTCTGAAGGACATCGTTGTCTTGGTGTTGTCCTGGTGAGTGCGTGTATTCAGTTGTGGGTGTTCAGTTGTGGGTGAGACCTGACCCGGGCGCAGCGGCGTCCGGGGTCGAGGTGGCATGACGGCGGGCGCGCTCGTGCAGCGCCGCGGCGACCGCGGCGTCGAGAGCGAGATCATCGAGCGGACCGGACTGAGAGACGAGGAACGCGTGACGCGCCGCGACTTCGAGGGAGGTCGCGACCCTCATGGCCTCGCGGAGGTCAGCACCGATCGCGAAGACCCCGACCGCGCGGACCAGGGCGACCGAACACGGGGACGCGAGGGCACCGGCGACAGCCTCCCCGAGCGTCTCCTGATCAGCGACGTCGGTCACGGTCACGGGAACTGCACCTCCGAACTCTTCGGCGGCGGCGACCGTGAGGCAGGGCAACGACGCAGCACGAGCTGCCCAGGCCAACGCGTACGGCGAGTCGGTGTGAACGATCGCCCGCGCGCTCGGGACATCGCGGTAGATGCGTGAATGCACCGAGGCATCCGCGGACGGGAGTCGTTCGCTGCCGAGGACCTCGGGGAGGGCCACCCCGTCGAGATCGCACAAGACCATGCGCTCGGGAGAGATCTTGTCGAGGAACGCACCGGCGGGGGCGATCACGAAAAGGTCGGCGGCGGTGATGCGCGCCGACGCGTTGCCGCGCGGGCAGGCGACCAGGCCGCGTTGCTCGAGCTCAGCCTGCCGATGAGCGACATCGGCACGCGTCCGGGCGATCGCGACTTCGGCTTTCACACCGGCGGCGTACCCCTCGGTCGTGCCCGCAACATCCTTGGGCGGCATGGCTGAACTCCTTCGTTCCGATCGTTGGTGATCGGTGTGACGATCAATGTGACCGGTCACATTGCGAAACTATAGACCGGACGCCGTCCCGAGTGTCAAGCAGCGAAAAGTCTCGGATTGGTAACGGGCCGCCGGAGGGCCGTTTCCCGCGGAGCGCGGGTCGTCAGATCCGCCCGAGCGGGCCCGACGACGCCCGGGGAATGAAGGTCGGCGCGATCGTGCCGATCCCTCCAGCGGCAGATCCGGCCCCCGTGTCATCGAGCAACAGCGCCACGCAGCGGCGGCCCAACTCGGGGAAGTCCTGCCTCACAGTGGTCAACGGCGGCCAGAAGTGTGCGGCTTCGGGGATGTCGTCGAAGCCCACGATGCTGATGTCCCGCGGCACCGACAGTCCCTCGTCACGGATCGCATGGAGAAGACCGAGGGCCATTTGGTCGTTCGAGGCGAAGACCGCCGTGAAGTCGCGGACTCGCAGCAGCTCCCGCCCGGCGTGGTAGCCGAACTCCGCCGTCCAGTCCCCCAGGATCGGCGCCGTCATCGGCAGGTCATGAGCGTCCATCTCGTCCAGGAATCCGCGCATGCGCGCCTCGGCTTCGATCCAGTCCTGGGGCCCCGCGATGTGATAGATCTGCCGATGTCCGAGTTCGATGAGGTGGCGGGTCGCCATTCTGGCCCCCGCGATCTGGTCGACCGAAAGCGTGTGCTCAGGGCCCAGCACCGCGGACTGCAGCGTCACATAGGGAACATCAATCCGCTGCGAGGTCAGCGCGCGAAAGACCCGCATCTGCGGGGCGATGACCACGAGCCCCTCGATCGACTGGGCGCTCAGGTGCGCGATGCCATCCGTGATGGAGTCCGGATCGGCGGCGTCGATGTTGGCGGTGGAGACCCAGTATCCGCGCTCGCGTGCGGCCTCTTCGATCGCCGCGATGCTCGACGCGGGACCGTACTGCGTGGAGGAGGACGCGAGGATGCCGATCGTCTGCGATCGGCTGGTCACCAGCATGCGCGCCGCCCGGTTGGGGGTGTAGCGCAGGTCGGTCATCACCTGCACGACGCGTGCCCGGGTCTCGGGACGGATGCTCGGATGGTCGTTGAGTACGCGCGAGACCGTCTGGTGGGAGACGCCGGCAAGTCGTGCGACATCCCGGATGCTCGGCGGCCGTCCGCCCGCTCCCTCGCTCATCGCACACCTTCCGTGCGCACGGTCACATGACGGTGTGCCAGGTTTCCGCGCCTGTTCGCTCATGATAGCGGCATGCTGTATGTGACTGTCACATCGGGGCCGGGCGCGTGTGCCGAACGACGTCGGAATCTGTCACATCCGTCACATCGCCGAGCCGGCATGCACTCGTCCTTCCCCCGCGGGAAACCGGCAGCTACGCTGTCCCGGTGGCAGACTTCCTGCGATTTCTTCCTCTCAGCGCCCGACCGCGTCAGGACGAAGGAGACGTCTCGAGCGATCGCCGTCGCGAGATCGACGCTCTGCTGGAGAGCCTGTCGGCGGTGACCGGCGCGAAGGAGATGTGGGCGGCGTTCGCGACGGATGCCGGGCTTGCGGGGCCATGGCGTGCGTCGGATGGAACGATCACCGGCTTTCGAGCTGCCGTGCTCACGCAACGGCGCAGCATCCGCGTGCTCTCCAAGGCACTCGCCGCCGCGCTCCGGATCGCCGCCGACCTCGGCACGGACCTCGAAGTCGACCCGATGACCGCCGGCGCCGTCGCCCTGTACGCCCACGGCGCCGGACCGTTCGAGCGCCGCGCCGTCGTCGCCGGCCATACCGTGCGGGCAACCGATGCCGAGTGGGCCTTCGGCAACGGCCCGGTGCTGGAAGGCACCGCGGTGCAGATCGCCGGCTTCCTGCTCGGCGTCACGGATGACCCCCCGAGACCGCCGGACCCTGCGTCGGAGCCGCCGGAGCTCACATCCTCGCCCGAATAGGCTGTCACGGTGACCACCACCGTCGAGACCCCCGTACGGCCGACGGTCTACGACCGTGTCAGCACCCGGGTCGCGGCCTCCCCCCGACTGCAGATCGCGGTGCCGGCGCTCGTGACTGCCGTTGCCGGCATCCTGCGCTTCTGGAACCTCGGACATCCACACGAACTCGTCTTCGACGAGACCTACTACGTGAAAGATGCCTGGTCCCAGTGGAACCTGGGGTTCGCGGCGAAGTGGCCCGACGAGGCCGATGAGCGATTCGCTGCCGGCGAGACCGACATCTTCCTCGACGAGGGGAGTTTCGTCGTCCACCCTCCGCTGGGCAAGTTCCTCATCGGCGCGGGGATGGCACTGTTCGGCGCCGACTCATCGGTCGGATGGCGCTTGGCCACAGCGCTGTTCGGCACCCTCGCGGTGCTCCTGCTCTACGTCGTCGCACTCACTCTCACCCGCTCGATCGGTGTGGCGACGGCGACAGCGGGCCTCATGGCGATCGATGGACTGGCCATCGTGCTCAGTCGCGTCGCGCTGCTCGACACCTTCGTCATGTTCTTCACGCTGCTGGCGTTCTGGTTCGTTCTGCTGGATCGACGATGGCTCCGCGAGAGGGAGTGGCCCCGACGAGTGACCGTCGGACGCTGGGGAACCGACCCCCGTTGGGGTCCGGTCTTCTGGGCGAGGCCGTGGGTCCTCGCGGCCGGCCTTGCCGCAGGAGCGGCGACCGCCGTGAAGTGGTCAGGCCTCTACGTCCTGGCCGGCATCGGCATCTACCTCGTCATCGTCGACGCCCTGGAGCGGCGCCGGCGGGGCGTCGAGTACTGGCCCGCCGATGCCGCGGTGCGCCAGGGACCGGTGACCTTCGTGCTGCTCGTGCCGCCGGCACTCCTGCTCTACCTCGCGACGTGGACGGGGTGGCTGGTGACCGACGGTGGCTACGACAGGCACGCCGTGGACGGCGCGCCCGCCACCGGGTTCTGGTCGTGGGTGCCGCTGTCGCTGCAGAATCTCTGGGCGTATCACCAGGCGATGTACGGCTTCCACGTGGGGCTGTCGGCAAGCCACAGTTACGCAAGCCCGGCCTGGCAGTGGCCGCTTCTTGCCCGCCCGACCTCGATGTTCTATCACAGCGACCCGCTCGGCGAGGCGGGCTGCACGGCAGCCGCAGGGTGCGTGCAGAACATCTACTCGATGCCGAACCCGCTCGTGTGGTACGCCGCCGTCGCAGCAACGGTCTACCTCGTCATCCGGTTCGTACGGCGTCGGGACCTCGCCTCCGGCTTCGTCCTGACCGGCATCGCCGTCACCTGGGTGCCGTGGCTCCTTTACCCCGAGCGTACGGTGTTCCAGTTCTACACGGTCGTGATGCTGCCGTTCCTGCTGCTGGCGCTGGGGCTGGCGCTGCGCGATCTGGCCCATCCCGCCGGGGCACGTCCAGACAGGCGCGTGACGGGCCAGCGTGTCGTCGCCGTCTTCCTCATCGTGGCGGTGGCGCTCTCAGCGTTCTGGTACCCGATCCTCACCGCGACCGGCGTGCCCTACGACTTCTGGCGACTCCACAACTGGTCGCCCACCTGGATCTGACGCGTGGCGCTCAGTTGACCTCGTCGGGATGCGCCGAGACACGACCCGAACCATCGCCCGGGTCGATCGCGTCGATCGCGGCGATCTCGGCATCCGTCAAGGCGAAATCGACGATGTCGATGTTCTCGGCGAGCCGCTCACGTCGCACGGACTTGGGGAAAACGATGTTGCCCTTGTCGAGGTGCCAGCGCAGCACGACCTGCGCCGGGGTCTTGCCGTGCGCGGCGGCCGCGCCTGCGACAGCCGGAGCCGAGAACAGGTCGTACTTGCCCTGACCGAGCGGGCCCCAGGCCTCGATCCGGATGCCGCGAGCGCTCGCCCACTCGACCACCTCCCGCTGCTGGTATGCGGGGTGGAGTTCGATCTGGTCGAGGACGGGGGCGACTCCGGTCTCGGCGATGATCCGCTCGAGGTGGGGAACAAGGAAGTTCGCGACCCCGATGCTTCGCGTGAGACCCTGCTCACGCAGGTCGATCAGGCGCTCCCACGCGTGCACATAGTTGTCGCGTGCCGGAGTCGGGCAGTGCACGAGGTACAGGTCGACGGCGTCGAGTCCGAGCTTGTCGAGGCTTTCGCCCAGCGCAGCTCGGGGTTCGTCGCCGTCGTGGCGGTCGTTCCAGAGCTTCGTCGTGATGAAAAGCTCGTCGCGCGGGATGCCGCTCTCGGCGATCGCAGCACCGACCCCCTCTTCGTTGCCGTAGATGGCCGCCGTGTCGATATGCCGATAACCGAGTTCGAACGCCTCGAGCACTGCACGACGCGTGTCATCGGCCGGAACCTTGAACACGCCATAACCCACCTGCGGAATGCGGTTGCCATCGAGAAGCTGCAGCGTAGGAATCGTCATGATTCCTACCTACGTGGCATGGCGCAGCCCGCGATGCCGTGGGTGGCGCGAAGAAGACCCCACGGGCGCGCAATATGCTGTGCGCATGTTCAGCTATACCCCGGCGGCTGCCGATCGCGACGCCTGGGGCCTGATCACCGATCGGTTCGTCCTGACGATCGCTACCGACGCGGGCCACGCACTCGAGCTGTGGCGCACGATGACAACCCCGGATGCGACGCTGGAGAGCATCCTCGAAGCCCTGGTCACCCGCGGGGTGCGGGTGATCCCCGACTTCGCGCTGATCGAGCTGCTGGACGCCTCGACCGGCTCGGCATCCCTCGCCCTCCGCGGGCGAGGACGGGCTGAGGTCGGCAGCGCCCAGCATCAGCGCTACTCGGGCAAGGGTGCGGCCACGTGGGTCGAAGCATCGACACAGCAGATCGCCGAGCTGACGATCGGTCTGCGCGGAGAGCCTCCGGGGCCGGCGCGACTGCCCGTCGAGCGCGGAGTCGTCCGCACCGAACAGGTCCACTGGGGCATTCCACTTCCGGAGTTCGACACAGCTGTCGAGCACTCGTCCGAGCCTCGCTGGGCGACCGGTATGGTGCCGAGCGCCGACCCCGAGCACGGCGAGCTCGACGACCGCACGGTGATCGGTTCGAGGGCCGCCGCCCGCGCGGATCTCGACGATGCCACCGTCATCGGGCAGCGCCGCGTCGAACCGCGCCTGGCTCTGCACTTCAGGAATGGCCCACTCATTCCCATCGCGGGGACCGTCGTCTTCGGCCGCTCACCCACTCGCGCGGGCGCGACGACAGTGGCCCTCGCTTCGCCGCGACACGAGGTGTCCGCAACACACGCCGAGGTAGTCGCCGAGGGGGTGCAGCTGCGGCTCCGGGACCTCCGGTCCACCAACGGCACATTCGTCACTGTAGGAGACGGCCCGACGATCGAAGTGCGCGATCGCGAGATAACGCTAGCGCCCGGCGACCGCGTCGATTTCGGCGACGGCAATATCGCCGAGGTCACTCTGTCTCGCTAAGGCCGTCCCCGCGGCCGGAGTTGCACAGTCGTGATCCGCATGTGATAGGAAATATCCGAACGGCCAGGGGAACAAGGGCAGTCACGCAGTTGAACGCGGTACACACACCCGACGGTGCCGCGCTCACTTCGAGGGGGAAACAATGGCAGGGCGCCTACCAGCGGCGCCGCCGATCCTCAGCGGATTCACCTATGTGAGACCACTGGGCACCGGCGGCTTTGCCGACGTGTTCCTGTTCGAGCAAAACATGCCTCGCCGCCCCGTCGCCGTCAAGGTGCTGCTTCAAGACATCGTTGACGACGGCCTGCTGCGGATGTTCAACGCGGAAGCCGACGTCATGGCGCGCCTGAGCGCTCACCCCTCCATCCTCACGATCTACCAGGCCAGCGTCTCGGCAGACGGTCGCCCCTACATCGTGATGGAGCACTGCCCGAATTCGATGACCAACCGCTATCGACGCGAGCTCATACCGGTCGCCGAGATCGTCGCTCTCGGCGTGAAGATCGGGTCTGCCCTCGAAACCGCCCATCGCGCGGGTCTGCTGCACCGCGATATCAAGCCCTCGAACATCCTCATGACTGCCTTCGGGGCTCCGGTACTGTCGGACTTCGGGATCGCGGCCTCGATCAACGCCCGCGGCGACGGTGAGGTCTTCGCTATGTCTGTCCCGTGGAGCGCCCCGGAGGTCGTCGACGAATCGATTTCGGGCTCGATCCCCAGCGAGGTGTGGAGCCTCGGCGCGACGATCTACACGCTGCTCGCTGGGCGGAGCCCCTTCGAGATCGCCGGCAGCGGGCAGAACGGGCGGGATCAGCTCAAGGGCCGGATCCGCAAGGCTCAGTACACCCCGATAGGTCGATCGGATGTGCCTGCTTCGCTCGAAGCGCTGCTGCAGCGGTCGATGAGCAAAGACCCCGCACGGCGCCAAGCCTCGGCGGCGCAGTTCGCCTACGAGCTGCAGGTCGTCCAGCACGAGATGGGGCTCCCTTCGACACCCCTCGAGATTGCCGTCGACGAGTGGGCGGCCGCGGGAGCCGCGATCGACTTCCAGGACAACTCACTGCGCGGCCCAGTCCGCCCCACCGTCGAGCACGCCTCCCGCCGCCCGCAGCGCGCGTCGCGCTCCACCGCGCGCCGGGTGAGCCTGGACGGCACAGTGCTCGCCGGGTCCTCGCCCTCACGGCCTGCACGCAGCCGCTGGCTCATCCCGACGATCATCGCGGGCGCGGTGGCGGTCGGCGTCGCAGCGACGGTGACAATCCTCGCCCTCACGGGGGTGTTCTGAGCGGATGACATCCACCCCGACGAGCCCGACAGGGCCCCGCTGGCGCGCACTCGTGGCCGGTGGGGCAACGGTCGCGGTCGTCGGCCTGGTCGTCGCGGCCGCAGCCGTCTGGCCAGGATTCGATGCACAGGAGACGCCGCTGCAGGATTCGTCCGTGTGGGCGCTGCAGACCGGCGACGGGCGGAACTATGCACGGGTGAACACGGCACTGGGCGAACTCGTCACGGTCAAGCAGGTCGAGAACCCCAGCAGACTCGCCCAGACGCAAGGGCATCTGTTCGTCTTCACCGATGGCGACAGCAAGTACGCGGATGTCTCGCTCCCCTCACCTCCCGACATCGACGCCGATGCCGCCGACGTCCTCCAGCCGACCCCGTCCGGAACCAGCGAAGTGTCTTCGGCGGGCGATTATCTCGCCTATCTGACCGACACGGGCGACGTCTACGCCGCCCGCCTGTCGACCGGCGGTGCCGCGACGATCATCGACCCCTACGCCGACGTCGTGGTCGAACAGGGGCAGACGCGTCCGCGCATCGGTGCTGATGCGGTGACCGTGACCGACACCGGAACGTTGCTGGCGCTCTCGCTCGCGAGCGGGAGGATGTTCACCGCGGACGCCGCCACGGGCGAGATCACCGACGAGGAGGAGGTCGAGATCCCGGCCACCGACGACGTGCAGCTCAGTCGGGTCGGCGGGCGGTGGGCCGTCTTGGAGCCCACCAGCGGAACACTGTGGATCCAGGGCGTCGACGGTCCGGTCTCCCTCGATGTCGATGAGAACGCACGTCTTCAGAGTCCAGACCCGTCCGCAGCCGAGGTCTCGATCGCCGACGGAAGCGGCCTGGTGACGGTCGCCCTCGACGGTCAGAACACGCAGCGCACTGTCGAGGCCCAGGGTGCGCCCGCGCAGCCGACCTCCGTCGGGGGTGTCCTGTTCGGCGCATGGCTCACCGCCGAAGCTGGCACGCTGTGGTCCTCGGAGTCCGGAGCCACCGACCTCGACTTCGCCGGAGCCGCGCTGGACGAGCAGCTGACGCCGGTCATCGCGGCCAACTCCGGACAGGCGATCCTCAACGAGACCACCTCCGGCTGGGTGTGGACGCTGCCCGACGGTGCGCTGGTCGCCTCGTCGCAGTCCTGGCGCAGCGAAGAGGCCGCCCGTCAACAGGAGCAGGACCAGAATGTGACGCCCGACCGAGTCCTCGACCCGCGACCTCCGGTCGCCGAGCCCGACTCCTTCGGCGTCCGTGCGGGGCGGGACGTCGTCCTGCCCGTGCTCCTGAACGACCACGACCCCAACGAGGATGTCCTGAGCATCATCGGCTCGTCGGTGACGGGGCTTGATCCGGCCTTCGGCACCGTCCGTGTTGCCAATGAGAGTCAGCAGCTGGTCATCGAGGTCGCAGCGGGAGCCTCCGGCTCCGCGACCTTCTCGTACCGGGTGACGGATGGGACCACGGCCGATGGTCTCAACTCCGAGCCAGCCAGCGTGACCGTTAGCGTCGTCCCGGAGGATGTCAACAACGCGCCGATCTGGTGCGGTGGCGACCCGGGATGTCTGGCCACGTGGCCCTCGCCCGATGTCCTGCCCGGCGGTACCGTCTCGGTGGACGTGATGGAGGCCTGGGTCGACCCGGACGGCGACCCCGTCTACCTCTCGGACGCCACCAACGGCACCGGCTTGGGAACGGTCGCCGCCGACCCTGCGGGCACGGTCACCTACCAGCACCCGGATCCCAACACCACGACGGCGCTGAGCGTGCAGGTCGATGTCACCGTCTCGGATTCCCGTGGCGCGTCATCGAGCCAGCCCCTGTTCATCTCCGTCACCCCGTCGCCACAGCTGTCCGCCGACTCGTTCGCGTTGACCGGGGAACTCGGCCTGCCGATGTCGGTCACCCTGGATGACCGCGTGCACGGCACGAAGGGCGCGGTGTCGTTGACCGCCGTCAAGACGCTCAACGGTTCGACGGCCACCGTCGTCCCGAACTCCTCCGGGCTCTCCTTCACCTTCACCGCCGACCAGCCGGGCTCGCATGTCGTGCAGTACACCGTGCGCGATGACACCGGCGAGATGTCGGCGACCGTGCGGATCACGGTGCTCGATCCCGCGGAAGTCCGCATCTCGACGCCGCCGCTGACCGCCTTCGTCCGACCGAACGAGGATGCCTCGATCGACGTGCTCACCGCGGTCGAGAACCCGTCGGGGCGCGTCCTGCTGGTCAGCGATCTTCGCCCGGAGCCCGCCGCTGGCGCCTCGCTGAGCGTGGACGTCGTCGCACAGAGCCTGATCCGCGTGTCCGGTACCACCGCCGACGGGCAGCCCGGGCAGTTGGGTACAGTCCGGTACACGGTCTCGGACGGGACCGGGGATCCGAACGCCACCGCAACGGGCGAGCTGACCGTCATCCTGCTGCCGTCCCCGAGCGCCAAGCCGCCGATCGCGACCGATGACACTGTCACCGTGCGCGTCGGCTCCCTCATCGACATCCCGGTTCTGGCCAACGACACCGCTCCCGCCGGCGCACTTGTCTCGATCGATCCATCCCAGGTTGTGAACGAATCCGATGCCGGACTCGCCTTCGCGACACCGCGGGTGGTGCGTTACCTGGCCCCCTCCGAGCCGGGCACCTATTCCGTGGCGTATACGATCTTCCGCCTCGGGTTCCCCGAGATGACCGACAGTGCGCGCATCTTCATCACGGTGCTGCCCTCTGATACGAACACCGCTCCCCTTCCCACCGACCTTTCGGGACGGGTGCTGAGCGGTCGCGCGGTGTCGATCCCGTTCGACAGCTTCGGTGTCGACCCCGACGGCGACAGCGTGGTTCTCGACCGCATCGTCACGCAGCCCGCGCAGGGCTCGGCGGCGATCTCGGCCGAGTCTAATGCGATCGTCTACACGAGCAACCCAGGCGCCCGCGGCCAGGATGCCTTCACCTACCAGGTGCGAGACTCCCGTGGCGAGACCGCCGTCGCTACGGTCCGCATCGGCATCCTGGACGAGGCCTCCGACCCGAGCCCGGTGACCTACAGCGACTACGCCCAGGCGCAGGCCGGTGCGTCCAACACGGTCGTGCTGTTCCCGACCGACAATGACGTCGATCCCACCGGGAGCGAGCTGCAACTGGTCGATGTGCGTCCCAACGCCCAACCTGACACCGACGAATACGCGAAGGTCGAGGCGATGCTGACCTCAGTGGATACCGAGACGGGGCAGGTCGTGCTCGCGGCGGGGACGGAACTGGGCACCTACTCCTTCTTCTACACCGTACGAAATCGCAGCGGTGACACAGCGCAAGGACTGATCGTCCTCAAGGTCGTGCGTACTCCGGTACCCGACTATCCGGTCGTGCAGGACACCATCCTTACCGCCGAGTCCCGTGAAGATCTGCCCGCTGGGATCGATGTCGTCACAGGCCGGGTGACCTGGAGCGGTGGCGACATCTCGAACCTCACGATGGCTCTCTGGGACGACTCGGCGGCCTTCACCGCGCAGGGCTGGTCGATCTCAGGAGAGATTCCCGAGGACTCCACACTCGTGCCCTTCCAGCTCTCGGGCACCGCCTTCAACGGGACCGAGGTTGTCACCTACGGGTTCCTCCGGATCCCCGGCGACAACGACATCGAACTGGCGCTTCGTGCCGGGTTCGCACAGATCGAGGTCAACGAAGAGGGTTCGGTCGACGTAGACATGGCGCAGGCCGTGGCAGTCCCCAGGGGAGAGGAGCTTGTCGTTGACGGCGCCGGCGTCACCTCGACCGGTTCCCGGGCTGGGCAGTGCTCCCTCGAGCGCGGCACGACGATTCGCTATGACGCGGGCGTCGGCGGCCCCTGGACCGACACCTGTACCGTGCCGGTGCGACTCGCCTCGCAGGAGGATCCCACCTATCTCGCGCTGCGGGTCTCGATCATTGCGAAGGCACCGCAGCCGGAGCTGCGTGCCGCATCCCTCAGCGTCAGCCCCGGCGCCGAAGCCGTGTACGACCTGCAGTCGATGACAACCTGGAACGGGGAACCCGACTGGGCCTCGGTCGAGTACGGCATCGAGTACTCCGGCGATCAGTTCGAGGTGACGCAGTCCGGCTCCTCGCTGACCATCGTTGCGAAGGACGCATCGCGGCCCGCCCGTGAGGAGCCGGTCACCGTGCGCATCCTCAGCCACCCGGATGCCGCGGCAGCGACCCTGGCACTCACGGTCGGGCCTGCACCTTCGACACTCCCGAAGGGCGGGACGGCGACGCAGCAGTGCTCCCAGAGCGGTGGCACGACATCCTGCACGATCCAGGTGATCGGCGTGGTCGGCGAGGTCAATCCGCTTCCCGGCACGCCGCTGACGCTGGTCTCGGTGACAAACCCCGAGAACTGCCCCGACGTCACGTTCACAAAGGCCAGCGCCACCGCGGTGACCGCGAGCTGGGCCTCCGATGCGCCAGGCGCGGCCGACTGCACCGGAAGCTTCTCAGTGCAGGATGCGCAACAACGCGTATCCAGTGGGGATCGCGACGGCACCGTGATCCTCGACCTCCAGGGACTGCCGGCAGATCCCGCACGCATCAACTGGACCAACTACACCGGTGACACAGTGACCCTGCGGGTGGTGTCCGAATCCACGTCGTACCCGGCGGTGAGCGGCTACCGAGTCGCGGGGAGCAACGGTGTTGAAACGACCTGCTCTGCCACAGGCGAGTGCGCCCCGATCTCGGCGACCAACGGTGAGAAGGTCACGTACCAGGCGTGGGCGGTCAACTCCACGGGTGAATCGCGAACCAGCGCGAGCATCGTGGCCTGGGCGTATCAGGCCCCCGTCGCCCCCAGCGGGATCGAGGCGGCTCCTGTGCCGAACCCACCCGATGGTCTCATCGCGAAGATCACCGTGACCGGGATCGGTCCGACCACGGGCGCCATCCGTCTGACAAGCCCTGTCGGCGAGACCGTCACCGTTTCTGTCCCGTCTGGACAGAACAGCGTCGAGTTCCCCGCGTTCCTTGTCGGGTCGAACACCCCCACCACTGTCACTGCGACCCCGGTCACCCGGTTCGAGGTGCCGCCCGAATCCGTCGTCGCCGGCGGCAGCTCGGACGGGACCTCGGTCTCGGGCGAAGCCTGGGGCATCGGTGCGCCGCTGATCACCGACCCGACGGTCACCGCGAGCACCGACGGCAGCGGGCAGATCCAGGTCGCCGCGACGGTCACGCCCAACGGCACGGGCGCCACCGTGAAGGCTCGGGCCGTTCTGGCCGGCACGACATGCACTCCCTCGGGGTCGGTGACAGGATCCTCGTTCTCGACGACGCTCGCCGGCACGGTATGGGAGGCGACGACGGTCAATATCTGTGCCGAGACCTGGTACGACGGAGTGTCGTTCGGCACGACAAGCTGGACCAGCGGCACCGTCCGTCCCAGCGAGACGATCCCTCCCCCGACCGGAGATACGACCTACTCGATCACTGCCACGGCCGACTCCACTGTCGCCAACGCGCGGGTACGTGAATGGAGTGTCATCAGCGCCCCGGCGCTGGCCGCCACCGGCAGCTACGAGGTGGTCTTCTTCACGGGTGGCACTCCCGTCGCCTCCTTCAACGAGGCATTCCGATACAACGGTGTGGCGCCGGCGCCGCTGACCGCGAAGGCCTGTCTGGCGGGTAGCACCGAGACGTGTTCCGAACCCGTGACGATCTCACCCGCTACTGGATCACCGGCCTACCTGGTGCGGATCGAGTTCCCCGCGACCTGCGTCAGCGGCGACGTCTCGCCCGGTCAGATTGTCGTTGCAGCTGAGGCCGGTCAATACTCGACGTCCGCGTCAGAGGATGGCTCGACGGGAGCGACCTACTCGGTCGCGTTCACCGCGGCCCTGTCGGCGCTCGACACACAGTCATACAGCCTCACCTGCACCGCCCCGGATCCGCCGCCCGCTGACTCCGGAACAGAGGGGAGCACCACCCCGTGAGCACCGCACGCCCGAAAGGATCCGCATGACCCTCTCCGCCGAACAGACCAACTGGTTCCAGGAGTCGTTTGACAGCCTGGTCGCCAACGTCGAACAGGTCGTGCTCGGAAAGCGCCACGTCATCGAGCTGGCCTTCACGGCGATGATCTCCGAGGGCCACCTGCTGCTGGAGGATTACCCGGGGACGGGCAAGACGTCGCTTGCCCGCGCCATGGGGCGCACCGTTCAGGGCACGAGCAGCCGCATCCAGTTCACCCCCGATCTGCTTCCCGGCGATGTCACCGGTATCACGGTGTACGACCAGAAGAAGGGGGAGTTCGAGTTCCACATGGGACCGATCTTCGCCAACGTCGTCCTCGCCGACGAGATCAACCGCGCAAGCCCCAAGACCCAGTCGGCCCTGCTCGAGGTCATGGAAGAGGGCCAGGTCACCGTCGACGGCGTGACCCGCCCGGTCGGCACCCCCTTCTTGGTCGTGGCCACCCAGAACCCGGTCGAGCAGGCCGGCACCTACCGACTGCCCGAGGCGCAGCTCGACCGCTTCCTGCTCAAGACCTCGCTCGGCTACCCCGATCACGCCGCCACTCTCAAGATCCTCGAGGGTACGGCAACAGCGAAGCGCGAAGTCGCCCCCGTGATCACCCCCCAGGGTGTGGTGACGATGGCCGACATCGCCCGCGAGGTCTACCTCAACCCGCTCGTGCTCGACTACATCTCGCGCCTGGTCGAAGCCACCCGAAACGCGACGCAGGTGCGCCTGGGCGTGAGTGTGCGCGGCGCGCTCGCGCTGACAAAGGCCTCCAAGACCTGGGCCGCAGCCCACGGCCGCTCGTACGTCACCCCCGACGACGTGAAGGCGCTGGCCGAGCCGGTCCTCGCCCACCGCCTCATCCTCGACCCCGAGGCGGAATTCGACGGGGTCACCGCGAACGCCGTCATCGGACAGGTGCTTCTGGACACCGTGCCGCCCAGCCAGCGCGAGTCCGCGTGAGCTCACACACCGACTCCCGGATCACGCGAACGAGTGGATCGACCGGCCGGTCCACCACTCGAACGCGCTATGCAACGGGGGGAGCCACGACGGTCGTCGTCGTCCAGGGAATCAAGTTCTGGCGGCGGCTGAGGCAGACGATCACGCGCGCGACACGGGCGGTGACCGAAACGGTCACCGCTGGCGGGTGGATGCTGGTGGCCGCCGCCGTGGTCGGGCTCACGGCCGGACTCATCCTCGGCTGGATCGAGTTCGTCGCCGCCGGGACCATCGCTCTCAGTCTTCTGCTGCTCGCCTCGGTGTTCCTCTTCGGCGCGCGGGCCTACGAGGTGGACCTCACGCTCGCCCATGACCGGGTCGTCGCCGGCGCCGAGGTCAGCGGCGCGATCACCGTGACCAACATCGGGCGTCGACTCGCCCTCCCAGGGGTCGTCGACGTCCCCGTCGGCGAAGGTCTTGTCGAAATAGCCGTACCCCTGCTGCGGCCCGGGGCAGTCTTCAGCGAACAGGTCGCCATTCCCACCCACCGCCGCGGTGTCATCGCGATCGGCCCAGCCCGCACGGTCCGCGGGGACCCGCTCGGACTGCTGCGACGTGAGACAGCGTGGCAGGACCACCACACCCTGTACGTGCACCCGGTGACCACGGTGATCCCCAGCACCGCCACAGGCTTCGTCCGCGATCTCGAGGGCAATCCCTCGTCTCTCATCGTCGACTCCGACATCTCCTTCCATGCCATCCGCGAATACGTCCCCGGCGATTCCCGCCGCCAGGTGCACTGGAAGTCGACTGCCAAGACCGGCACGCTCATGGTGCGCCAGTACGAGGAATCCCGGCGCTCGCGCATGCTGATCGCACTCGCCACAGCCGAGACGGAGTTCGCTAACGAAGACGAGTTCGAGCTCGCGGTCAGCGCCGTCGGCTCGCTCGGTGTGCGCGGCATCCGCGACGGCCGTGACGTCGACGTCGTCGTCGGGCAGGAAATACCCGAGTTCGCCAGACGCATCACCCGCGCCGTGCACGAACTGCCGACGGTGAGCGCCCGAACGCTGCTGGACGCCCTGTGCGAGGTCGCCGAGCGCGCTTCCGTAAACCCCCTCCTGGATGTCGCCACCTTCGCTGTCGAGGCCCATCGCGATGTCTCGGTCGGATTCCTCGTGTGCGGCTCGACAGTCACCGCGCATACTATCCAATCCGCGGCCGTCGCCTTTCCCCTCAACGTCAGTGTGATCGTGATCGTCTGCGACCCAACCGCCGAGCCCGGCTATCGGCAATTGGGTGATATCGCCGTGATCACGATCGGACTCCTCGACGACCTCCGCCACATCCTTGCCCGGCGGTCGGCGGCATGAGCGCGCCTGCCGCCCCGATCCGCGACCGTGCGCGCCGCAGCGCGCGCACCTCCGCCCTGCCACGAATACTGTGGGTCATCGACGTGGGGCTGGTCGTCGCATTCGGCGGCGTCGCCGCTGTGGCCGCGTGGCCGATCTACCGCGACCCTTGGATGTATCTCACCGTCGGAATCGGGGTTGTGACGGGGGTTGCGATCGCCGTCCTGGCTGCCCGCAGCCGGTGGTCGTGGTGGATCGTCGCCCTCGCTACCGTCGCCGCCTACCTCGTCCTCGGTATCCCCCTCGGGGCGCCGCGGGCACTCACGGATCTCAGTGAACTTCCCGCCGCAGTCGTCGATATCGCCACCGCGCCGGTTACCGGGTGGAAGAACATCCTCACCCTCGACGTGCCTCTCGGCACCTACCAGGCAGTGCTCGCACCGCTCCTGCTGGTCTGTCTCCTCGCGCCTGTGATCGCTCTGAGCACGGCGTGGCGCACACGTCACTGGGTGTTCGCCGCGCCGCTCGCACTGACGATGCCGGTCTTCGGCATCGTCTTCGGCTCAAGCGCGGTGCGCGGCATCCTGGAAATCGGACCCGTCACCGTTCCCGGAGTGGTGGAGCTGTCCACGGGCCTGTTCTGCCTGCTCGCATGCGTCGGCTGGTTCGTGTGGCGTACCAACGCCGCGCGCTCCCTCGAGCTGCGCACGGCCGAAACAGCGACCGGCGTGCGCGCCAAGCGCCCCCGCGGCGCCGCGACCGGCAAGTGGCTGCTCGCCGGTGCGATGGCGACCGTCGCGACCGTCGTCGGGCTAGTCGTTGCGCCGCTGGCCGTGGCGGGGCAGGTGCGCGAGGTTCCCCGCACCGTCATCGCCCCGGAGTTGCGGATCCGCTCCGAACTCAGCCCCCTCATCACCTACCGCGAGAACTTCGATGACGACATCGTGGACACCGAGCTCTTCCGCATCACCACCGATTCGTCGGTGGACCGCGTGCGCCTTGCCACCCTCAGCTTCTACGACGGGGTCGTCGCGCGCGTCCTTGCCCCGGACGGGCTGGATCCGCTGGCCACCGCGTTCGTGCGACTTCCGACTTCGTCTGGTGCGGGGACCGTCCGCTCGGTGATCGAGATCGGTGCCTATTCGGGGATCTGGGTGCCGATCACCGCCGGGCTCACCTCCGTGGGATTCTCCGGTGCCGATCGCAACCTGCTCGCGGACGGCTTCTTCTTCAGCCCTACCGCCGACATGGGAGTGCAGCTGTCGGATCCGGGCCTTGCCCCGGGCGTGTCGATCTCTCAGACCGCCACGCTGGCCGCCGCCGACGTCCAGGATCCGCTCGTCGGCGAGCCCCGACTCGACGAGGATGTCATCCCGGATTCGCTCACCCAGTGGCTCGAGCTCCAAGATGTCGCCGATGGCTACGACGGGCTGGTGACTCTCATCGAGCGCCTGCGCGCCCGCGGGTATCTCAGCCACGCACTCACGATCGATGAGGACGTCCCGCCGTTGTGGATGACCCAGCTGGACGACTACTCATTCGAGCCCAGCCGGGCCGGGCATTCGACAGATCGGATCGGGTCGCTGTTCAGCGCCCTCAATGAGCGCCAGAATGACGTCGGCGGCAACGACGACGCTCTGCTGGTTGCCGCTGTCGGTGACGACGAGCAGTTCGCCGTAGCCGCGGCCCTCATCGCCGATCGACTCGGCTTCGAGAGCCGTGTCGTCCTCGGCGCCCGGCTTCACAGCGAGGACGACACGCTGAGTGTCTGCGAAGACGGCAGCTGCGTCGGCGGTGACATCGCCGCCTGGATCGAGATCCGCGACACCGCAGGCGGCTGGATCCCGATCGACACGACGCCCCAGCACGCGAACCCGATCGCGCCCGAGATCGATCAGCGCAACGACCCCCCGATCCCCACCGACGTGCGCCCGCAGCAGGCGGATGCCGTCCCGCCACCGGATGCCTCCCCCGCGGATGCCGGCACAGCCGACGACACGGCCGCGCCAGAGAGCGTGGACCTCTCAGATCTCTGGGCAGCGCTGCGCGTGTCAGGAAGCGTCCTGCTGGTCCTCTTCATCCTGCTGGGCCCCCTGCTGGCGATCATCACGGCCAAGACGGTGCGGCGACGCTCCCGCCGTCACGCAGCCGACCCCGCAGACCGGGTGATCGCCGGCTGGGACGAGTATGTCGATGCCGCGGTCGACCGTGGGTTGCCGCTGCCGCACGCGCAGACACGCTCCGAGCTCGCTGCGCTGTACGACGCGGAAGGCACCGGCGCCGCGGTCGCGCTGGCCTCGTGGGCCGATCGGTCGGCCTTCGCGTTCGAGCAGCCCACCGAAGCCGAGAGCGACGCGTTCTGGAGCCTCGTCGACGCAGAGCGTGCGCATCTGCGAACGGGGCTCGGTCGGTGGGCCAGCCTGCGTGCTCGAATCTCGCTGCGATCCTTCCGCCGCGGCATCCAGACGGCGACCGCGCAGGCAAGAGCAAAGCGCGCCGCCCGCCCGCGCACCGCTGATACCCACACCACCCGGATGACGCGCACGGCGTCGCGGAAGGAGCAACGTTCATGAACGATGGATCCGGCGCAGCCGCCGGGCTGATGGGAGCGGGGATCGTCGTGATCCTCGTCGCGATACTGATCCCTCTCGGCATCTATATCTGGACAGCGCTCGCACTCGGCGCTGTCTTCACGAAGGCCGGCGAGCCCGTCTGGAAGGCGTGGGTCCCTGTCGTCAACACGTGGACGCTGTACGAGCTTGGCGGCAAGCCCGGGTTCTGGGCGCTGTTGGCCTTCCTGCCAATCGTTAACATCGTCGCGTTCGTCTTCCTCATCATCTCGATCGATACCGTGAACAAGCGATTCGGACGGGGATCGGGGCTGACCGTCCTCGCTGTGTTCCTCTTCCCCATCTGGGCCAGCATCCTCGGGTGGGGAAGCTCGCGGCTGCTCTCAGGGCCGCTGCGCCCGGCATACCCGACGGGTCAGATGCCATCCGACACCCCGGCGGCGCCGCCCGCGCCGCCGACCAGTCCGTTCTCACTTGCGGGCGGCGCGGCAGTTACCGCGGCACCTCCGCCACCTCCGGCTCCCCCCGCGCCTCCGGCACCCCCGCGTGGACCCGCGCTTGCCCCGCCCCCGCCCCCGCCCCCGAGCCCCTCATCGCCCTTTGACGCTCGCCCCGCGACGCCCTGGCCCGCACCTCCCGCCCCGGCGCCAGCCGCTCCCGCTGCGGCGCCGACCGCCTTCATCCCGCCGCCGCCGCCGTCCGCCCCGAACCCTGCGCAGCAGCCCGACAGCCTGTGGGCTCCCGCGCCGGCAACGGCACCGGACGTCGCTCCTGCGGCCCCTGCGCCCGCCGCCCCGACTCCCGTGCACATCGACGAGGATGACGAGCGCACCGTGATCTCGCGCTCCAAGCGTCCCTCGTGGCTGCTGACCCTGCCCGACGGCAGCGATGAGGCCATCACCGCAAGTACCGTCATCCTCGGGCGCTCACCCTCGGCCCCGGCCGGGTCGGATGCCCAGGTCATCGCGGTGGTAGACGACACCAAGACGGTCTCGAAGTCGCACGCTGTGCTGCGTCTGGTCGGTGACACCTGGGTCATCGAAGATTCGGGTTCGACCAACGGCTCGATCGTGCTCGACGAATCCGGCGCCGAGATCGAGGTCACCGCAACGCACGCGCTCATCGAGACGTTCCAGCTCGGGGACGCGACATTCCGCATCCGCAAAAGTTGAAGGCCACCACGCGCATGACGACGCTGACGATCACCACCGGGGCGCAGACCGATACCGGTCGACGCCGCACGATGAACGAGGACTCGCTCCTCGCCGCGTACCCGGTGTTCATCGTCGCCGACGGCATGGGCGGCCACGACGCCGGCGATCGGGCGAGCGCCGCGGTCATCGATGCCTTCCGGCCCCTCGTGGGAGTCGATGATCTCGCACCCCACGATGTGATGGCGGCGGTCCAGCGCGCCCACCACAGTGTCGCGACGATCGCCGACGCTCTTCCCAACGGAGCCGGGTCAACGCTCACAGGGATCGTCGTCGTCACCCAGAACGAGAACCGCTGGTGGCTGGTGCTGAACATCGGCGATTCGCGTGTGTACCGGCTGATCGGCAACACGCTCCAACAGGTGACGGTCGACCACTCGGTCGCGCAGGAACTCGTCGACGGGGGCAAGCTCCGCCGCGAGGATATGGCGACCTACAGCGGCCGCAACGTCATCACTCGGGCCGTGGGAGCCCCCGACAGTGAGGCCGAGTACTGGTTGCTGCCCATCGTCACGGGCGAGCGGCTGCTGATCTGCTCCGACGGGCTGACCGGCGAGCTCCCCGACGAGAGTTTGCGCGCCGGTCTCGCTCTCGGTGGAAGCACCCAGCAGACGGCGACCACTCTGGTGATGCAGGCGGTCGAGCGCGGCGGGCGCGACAACGTGACGGCGATCGTGGTCGACGTCGTCGCCGGCGGCGCGAGCCCCGACTCCGACGACGTCACTGGCGGCATCGGCGCAACCAGCGCGGTTGTCGCCGATCTGCTCCCCGACGAGGACACAGTCCCCTCGAGCAAGCAGCGGGCGCGCGGATGACAGGCTGGACGTACATGCGGGGCGATCATCCCGCGATCATCCAGGGATCGACCTGCGTCGCATTCGGCGGTGTTCACGGCGAGGACCGCGCCCGCGCGGTGCTCCCCATGATGACAGCCGACACGCCCCTTGAAGATCTGCTGGATGTCGTGCTCCAGACTGGGATCGGCGCGCTACCGGACTTCTTCGTCGGCAGGGTAGAAGACGGCACGCTGACGGCGATGCTGCGCGGCGCGGCGGTCCTCACAATCGAGGATGATCGGTGGCGCCGCTCCACGGTTGACGGCCTCGGCGCACGGACGTGGCGCGAAGTGGCGTTCGACGGTGTCACACGCCTGGCCGTCTGTTTCGACAGGCAGCTGGTCCGCGCGGATCTGCGCGCGATCCCGGACCGCGAGCGCACGGCCCGGCCGGGCGCCCTGGCGATCAGCGAGATCGTCTTTCGCCGGCCGGATGCCCCGCTGCGGCTCATGACGGTCACGCACGCAGCGCGGGGAGGGCTCAGCGCCGAGACCGAGGACTTCCCCGCGCACCTCTTCGACGACGGATCCAGCGCAGCCTCCCCGACTGAGCAACCTGCGACCGTGGCGCAGCACAGCGCTGCACCGGCGCCAACCTCTGCTGGCGACCCCGAGCCGACCTCTCCACCGCGATCGCAAGAGGAGGCCGAGACCGACCGCTACCGGTTCGACGACCTCTTCGGGTCCACGAGATTCTTCGGCGTCGAGGCAGCCGCGGTTCGCGCAGAAGAGGTGGAGGACGAGGTCGCATCCTCCCCCGCCGCCATTCTCCCGACGCCGTCTTCCACTGCTAGAGGACACGCGATGTCACCCGCAGCGTCGGACGAGATGTCGGCCGAGGTGTCGGGCCTTGTCTGCGCGACCGGCCACCCGAACCCGCCCACGCGGGCGACCTGCGTCGTGTGCGCGATCCCGCTGACGGGAGCCCAGCCGGCGCGCACGAGTCGACCTCAGGGGATGCTGCGCCTCCCGGACGGACGCCGCCTTCCCATCGACGCGCAGATGATCATCGGCCGCAGCCCCCGCGCAGAGCGGTCGGATAGTCGCACTCTTCCGACCTTGGTGAAGATCGAAGGCGCCGCGACCGACGTCTCGCGCAACCACGCGCGCATCGGTGTGGAGGGGTGGAACGTCGTCATCGAGGATCTGGGCTCGACCAACGGGACGGTGATCCTCGCGACGGATGGAACGCTCCGGCGCCTGCGGGGCGGCGAGACCGCGCTGCTGACCGCTGGAGTCGTGGTGGACCTGGGAGGCGTGCGCATCCACGTGGAGGATGTGCCGTGACTCCGGGGTACGGCGGGGTGGACATCCCGGGGCTGACGTTCGAGCGGCACCTGGGTGCCGGCGCGTTCGCAGACGTACTGCTCTTCCAGCAGGAGTTCCCCCGTCGCCGGGTCGCTGTCAAGGTCATGCGCGAAGCGGTCACCGATCCCCGCACGCAGGCCTCGTTCGAGAGCGAGGCGAATCTGCTTGCAACCGTGTCGACCCACCCCTCGATCGTCACGGTGTATCACGCAGCGATCACGACAACCGGCCGCCCGTACCTGGTGATGGAGTACTGCTCGCGCCCGGGGCTGGCCGAACGCATCCGCGACCGGCCGCTGAGCGTCCCGGAGATGCTGCAGACGATGATCCGCCTCTCGGGCGCGGTCGAGACCGCGCACCGCCACGGGATCCTGCACCGCGATCTCAAGCCAGCGAACGTTCTGACCACCGACTACGGGTGGCCCGCCCTTGGAGACTTCGGGATCTCTGTCGTGGCGGGGCACCCGACCAACAGCGGCGGCGCGATGTCGCTGCCGTGGGCGGCACCCGAGGTCGTCGCGGGGCACCCTTTCGAGTCGACAGCTGATGTGTACGGGCTGGCGGCCACGGCCTACACGCTCCTCGCGGGCGCCTCGCCGTTCGAGCTCACCGGAGCGCGTGACGTTCCCGCCCTCATGTCGCACATCATGTCCACTTCCGCGCCGAGAATCCCCCGCGACGATGTTCCCGAGGCTGTTCAGCAGCTTCTCGCGATCGCATTGGCCAAGCATCCGACCGAACGCCCACAATCAGCCTCGGAGTTCGCGCGCGGACTCCAGCGCATCGAGCAAGACATGGGACTTCCGACGACGCACCTCGACATCCCGAGCGCGCAGGACATGCCTGACGACAGCGCCGAGCGCACCCGGCTCTCTCCGCGCGAGACGGCGGTTGTCGCGGGCGCCGTCGCACCGTCCCCTACGCCTCCGGTGGACGACCGGACCGCTATCGCCGGGGCGCGGGCAACGATTTCTGACCCCGAGCTCGCCGAGCCCACGATCGCACGCCCGCGGACGCCGGCTGTACCGGACGAGGCAACGGCGATCGCGCCACCACGGACGCTCTCCGAGCCGATCGATGACCGTACGGCGATTGGCCCCACCCGGGACCTCGACGCCGAGCGCACGGCACTCGCGTCACCACGGACGCCCGAGACGGCTCGCACTGAGCTTGCCGGACAGCGCGTCGATCCCGCAGATCAGACGATCCTGCGCTCCCCCGCCAGTCCCCCTGCTCCGCAAGCTCAGGCGTGGACGCCACCTCCGGGAGCGCGAATCGCCTATGACCCAGGCGCGGAGTCCGCTGCCCGGAGTACGTACGGCATCCGGGAGTCGCTACCGACACCGGCGATCACCCGTAGCGTTGCGCCCGCGCCGCAGGTCGCCCCGACGGGGGGCTCCGCGGCCGCACGCCGTGCCCGTCACCGGCGGATGACCTGGCGGCTGATCATCATCGGCGCCGGGGCGCTGCTCGTCCTGTCCGCCGCGGCCGTCATTGTGGCGCTGCTGCTGGGCGCGGGCTGATGAAGGCGAGAAGCAGGATGCGGCAGGGGACGCCTCTAGGGAGACGACACGATGGATGACGACACGACAGCGTCGACGCTGACGATCGACTTCTGCGGCGAGCGCCACGCCTGCACGCCAGGGAGGACCTTCAGCGTCGGCCGCGATGCCGATCTCAGCATCGACGACAACCGCTACCTGCACAGGCGACTGCTGGAATTCGAGTGGGCGTCCGGGATGTGGTGGATGACGAACTGCGGCCAGTCGATCACCGTCGGGGTGGCAACGGCGGACGGCACCTACCAGGCAATGCTGGGCCCGGCCGGCCGCATGCCACTCGTGTCATCGCCGCTGAGCGTCGTGTTCAGCGCGGGCCCGTTCACGTACGAACTCGGGGTCATCCTTGACGGCTCCTCGGCGAATCCGGCGCCGGATGCCGCCTTGCCGGTCTCCACCGGCGCCGACACCGCACTGTCGGCAACGCTCGGCGCCACCACCTTCACCCCGAGCCAGCGGCTGCTGATCATCGCGCTATGCGAACCGATGCTTCGCGACGGGATGGCAGGCGCAAGCCGCATTCCCTCGTCCGCCGAAGCCGCAGAGCGTCTCGGGTGGCCGATCACGACCTTCAACCGCAAACTCGATAACGTCTGCGACAAACTCGACCGCGACGGCGTCCCAGGTCTGCGTGGCGGGGTCGGGAAGCTCGCCCGCAACCGCAAGTCACGCCTGGTCGAACACGCGATCATGGCACGGCTGGTGACACCGACGGACCTGGCACTGTTGGATGCCGGTCAGCCGAGGGAGATCGCCCCACAGACGGCTAGTGGCGGGAGCACACGATGAGAACGAAGTTGACACTGATCCGCCCGGACGCCACCTACACCGACCTGACCATATTCGTCGACGCGGGCGCACACGTGGCAGACGTCGCTGACGCAATCGCCTCACGAGACCCGCAGCACTCGACCCTTGGCCCGCAGACGATCACGGTCAACAGAAGCGGAACGTGGAACGCCATCGATCCCACGATGCCCTTTCAAGATGCGGGCATTGTCTCGGGATCTCACATCAGCCTGATCGACTCCGGCTCAGAACCCGCACGTCTTGCGATGGCGGCCGGGCAACCGACCGCTCGGTTCCGGGCATCAGGCGGCACAGACGACGCGCGAGTATTCACCGTCACCGGTCGAACGACCTCGATCGGTCGCGGTGAGGCAAACGGCATCGCTCTGACTGACCCATCGGTCTCAAAGTCCCACGCCGTCATCGACATCCTCGATGACGCCGTCACGATCATCGATCAGCAATCGGCAAACGGTCTTGTCATCGACGGAGGCATGCTCTCACGCGCGACCCTGCGGCCGGGTTGGAGCGTCGCGCTCGGCGACGTGACGCTCACACTCATCGACGTCGTCGGCGTGCCCGGACGCACCCCGCGCGAACCAGCGTCGATTCCGTTCAACCGGTCACCACGCGTCGAGGCACGGTTTCCGGGAACGGAGTTCCCCTCCCCGGAGCCACCCATCGAGCAGGACCGCCAGCCGTTCCCCTGGCTCATCATGATCGCGCCGCTCATCATGGGTGCCGTCTTGTTCTCGATCACGCAGTCGCCGCTATCGATTGCTTTCGTCGCGCTCTCCCCGGTCCTGATGCTCGCAAACTGGTTGACCACTCGTGGAACACGGCGCCGACGCATGCGCGACCAGATCCGCCGATTCGGTGCACAGATGGAATCTCTTCGCACCAAACTCGCCACGTCGCTCACTCTCGAGCACCAGATCCGCCTCAAAGAGGCCCCCTCGACTGACGAGGTCGTCGCCGCGGCCCTCGGCCGGACCGAACTGCTGTGGACACGCCGACCGGAGCACTGGTCGTTTCTAAACGTTCGGATCGGAACGGGGACCCTCGCCAGCCGATCACGCATCGCCGACATACCCGGTCAGGAACGCGCGCTACCCGAGTACGTGGACGAGCTCAGTTCCCTGGCCGACGAATTCGCACTCGTACCCGCAGTTCCTGTGTTCGAGAACCTGCACGACTCCGGCAGCATTGGTGTCGCGGGACCAGTCGGAGCCGCGGAGGAAGCCGCTGCCGCCCTGATCACTCAGCTCACCGGACTCCACTCCCCGGATGAGCTAGTCGTCTCGGCAATCGTCGGCCCAAGTACGGGGAACTCCTTCGAGTGGATGCGATGGCTTCCCCACACATCCTCGCCTAGCAGCCCGCTCAACGCTATCCCGCATCTGACCGACAGCGAATCGAGTACGCGTGTTCTCATCGCCGCGCTCGAAGAGCTCGTCGATGCACGTGCACCGGCATCCAAGCGGGACGCGTACGCAAGGCGCGCCATGGCTGTGTCGGACTCCGCGGTTGCGCGCGCGGCACAGATCGGCGAGGACGACTCGGCGGCGCTACCACCGTCGATACCCCTACCTGCGATCGTTGTGCTGATCGCGCACGATTGCATCGCGGACCGTGGCCGTCTCGTCCAGTTGATGGAGCGTGCGCCGGATGCGGGTGTCTACGGGATCTGGCTCGAAGCCTCGTCGGCTCAGTTACCAGCGGTGTGTCGCACGTTTCTCGAGTTCTCCACCATCGGGTCCCTCGACGCGCGAATCGGCCATGTGCGCCAGGGAGAGCAGTTCACCCCTGTCCAACCCGAGCGGATCGACCATGAACGGTGCGCGGCGTTCGCACGTTCGCTCGCGCCCGTCACGGATGCTGGCGCCTATTCAGCCGAGGCGTCCGACGTTCCGAGGTCGGTGTCCCTCGTAACCCTTCTGGACTCAGAGCTACTCACGTCCACCGCCGCAGTGATCGACCGATGGGCTCAGAACGAGTCGCTGATCGATCGCTCGGCAGCGCCCTCCGGTCGCCATCGTCCTGGCAGGCTACGCGCGATCATCGGGCAAGGCGGGACGGATGCCATGCACCTCGATCTCAGGGCCCAGGGCCCTCACGCACTCGTGGGGGGGACCACCGGATCCGGAAAGAGCGAGTTCCTGCAGACGTGGGTGCTCGCCATGGCTGCCGAGTACAGCCCCGATCGCGTGACCTTCCTCTTCGTCGATTACAAGGGCGGTTCAGCGTTCGCCGACTGCGTGTCCCTGCCGCACTCGGTCGGCCTTGTTACTGATCTCAGCCCGCATCTCGTCCGACGCGCCCTGACAAGTCTGCGCGCAGAACTGCACTATCGCGAGCATTTGTTCAACCGCAAGAAGGTCAAGGACATCCTCGAGATGGAGAGCCTTCGTGACTCCGAGACCCCGCCAGCGCTCGTCATCGTCATCGATGAGTTCGCGGCACTCGTAAGCGACGTTCCAGAGTTCGTGGACGGTGTGGTCGACATCGCCCAGCGAGGTCGTTCACTCGGCATCCATCTCATTCTCGCGACGCAACGCCCTGCCGGAGTGATCCGAGACAATCTGCGTGCGAACACGAACTTGCGCATCGCTTTGCGCATGGCCGACGAGGCAGATTCTGTCGATGTGCTCGGCACGCCAGCCGCAGCTCACTTCGACCCGAGTATTCCCGGCCGCGCGAGCGCGAAGACGGGCCCCGGACGGCTCACGCCCTTTCAGGCCGCCTACGCGGGAGGGTGGACAACCGGCGAGAAGCCCGCTCCGTCGATAGACGTGGCCGAGTTGCGCTTCGGCTCACCCGTGCTGTGGGAAGTGCCCGACACGGAAGACGCTCCACGCGTCTCCGACCCTGGCCCGACTGATCAGACGCGACTGGTACGTAGCATCGGCGAAGCGTTCATCGGCGCCCGCCTACCATCGCCCCGGCGTCCGTGGATGCCCGAGTTGGCGCAGATCTACGATCTGGCACGACTCCCCCAGCGAACGGACACAAAGCTGGTCCTCGGCGTGGCCGACCTCCCCCACCGCCAGGCTCAGGAGCCGGTCTCTTTCCTGCCGGACATCGACGGCCATCTCGCGATCTACGGCACGGGCGGCTCAGGAAAGTCCACAGCTCTACGCACGCTCGCGATCTCCGCAGGCATCACTCCAAGAGGCGGGATCGTCGATGTCTACGGTCTTGACTTCGGATCTGGCGGCCTACGCATGTTGGAACCGCTCCCCCATGTCGGCGCAGTGATCGCAGGTGACGACTCCGAGCGCGTTGTGCGCCTGTTCCGAATGCTCCAAGCGGAACTGACCCGGCGGGCAGCGCTCTTCGGCGAAGCACGCGCGTCGACGATCGACGACTATCGCGCATCCATGGGCAGCGAAGACCTCGCGCGAATCTTGCTCCTCGTCGATGGATTCCCTGCCTTCCGTGCCGAATACGAGGTGGGAGCGGGGCGCGCAGAGTGGTATGCCGCCTTCCTCCAGTTACTCTCGGATGGGCGGCCTTTCGGCATCCATATCGCACTGACTGCCGACCGTGCAGCGAGCGTGCCGTCAGCTGTGGGGGCGTCCATCTCTCGTCGGGTCGTACTCCGCCTGGCCGAGGAGACTGGATACACCCTTCTGAACGTGGAGGACGACATCCTTTCTCCGACCTCGCCGTCAGGCAGAGCGATCATCGACGGGTGGGAGACGCAGATCGCAGTGCTCGGAGGCTCTCGGAGCACGGTTGATCAGGTACGTGCGATCGCCGACCTCGGCGCGACGATCGCCGCGCGGCGACGACCCGCCGAGCAGGTGCGCGCCCTGCCGAGAAAGGTTCTGCTCTCGGAACTCCCGACAGCAGTGGAAGGAGAGCCGGTTCTCGGGATCTCGGATGAGACGCTCGAACCGGTGGGATTCGAGCCAGCTGGCGCAATGCTCATCGCCGGGGCGCCTTCGAGCGGTCGGACGAACGCGCTGCTTTCACTGGCCTCGGCACTGAGCCGAGCTCAGCCGGAGTCTGAACTGTACTTCATCGGCGGTAAAAGATCTCGGCTCGCTGGTCTGGCCCTCTGGACTCAGACAGCACTCGACATTGATGAAACGACCTCGCTTGCCAGAGAGCTCTCAGCTCGGGTCGGTGGCGAGCCTGTCCCGCACATCGCAGTCTTTGTTGAGGGGTTCTCAGACTTCCTCTCGACGCCCGCCGACGCAGCTCTCGTCGAACTCATCAAACTGATCAAGCGCTCCGACCACTTCTTCGTCGCCGAGGCAGAGACTGCGGGCTGGGGCTCCTCCTGGCCACTTCTCGGCGAAGTGAAATCCGCCCGACGCGGCATCATCCTCCAGCCCGACCCGATGGATGGCGACCAGATCATGCGCACGCCGTTCCCAAAGGTCTCTCGCGCGGAGTTCCCGCCCGGCCGCGGCTACCTCGTCCGGGGCGGACGAGTGACGCGGGTTCAGATGCCTTTGGTCGATGGGGAGGACTCCCCATCGACCAAAGGCGGAGGACGTCGCTAGCGTGAGGGACAGACACCGGGGACAGCAGCTTAGGGAGACGACGTGGCGGATCTGAGAATCGATCTCGACGGTCTGGAATCAGCGGACGTGCAACTCGGGCGAGTCGAGCGCGCCTTCGAGCACTCGGACTCGATCGCCGCCGGAGTCGCCGACCTCGTCGGGCACTCGGGGCTTGCAGGCAAGCTCAGCGAATTCTCCAACGCCTGGGACCTCCACCGCGACGACATGCTCACCGGTGTGCGGGCCGTCCGCAAGACGGTGAGGAAAGTTCACGATGAATTCGCGGCTGTGGACCGCGAGCTCGCGTCGAACTTGAACGGGGACGGCAGCTGACATGTCGTGGATGAGCCCCATCCCGGGAGATCCCGCAGGCGTGAAGGACGCGGCAGCACGTTACCTGAGCACGGCCGACAGCATCGATGAGGCTGCCAGAGAACTGCTCCGTGTCGCCAACGAGATCCGAACCATCAGCCTGGCTGTCGACCAGGTACGCAGCCAGTCGGCCGAACTGGCCGGCGTGATCGAACGCGCCGAGACTCGCTACCGCGGGACAGGCGACGCACTGCACACCTACGCGGTGGCGCTACAGGAAGCACAGCGGAAGCACGAAAGCGCGATGGCGAGCGCTCGAAGCGGCAGTTCCGATCTTGACAACGCCTCGTACTACCGCGACTACTACCGCGAGCTGGCGGAGACACCTGGTCCCGAACAGCTCGAGATGATCGAGAAGTATCGGCACTGGCGCGAAAAGGCAGAAAACGCTCAACACGACGTCGATGTCGCGCACCAGCAGGCGGCAGCCGCCTACGAGGAACGGGATTCCGCCGCGCTGGTTGCCATGAGCTCCATCGTCACGGCCATGGAGGCCTCGGGGCTCAACGACACTCTGTGGGACCATCTGGCCGCAGTCTGGGACGGAATAGTCGAATTCTGGGTGACCGTCGTAATCCCCGCGCTCGAAGCGATCGTCGCCTTCATCGACGAGTACGGCTGGATTCTCGACGTCCTGGCAACGATCTTTACGATCGCCGCAGTCTTCTTCCCGGCTCTCGCGGTCGTCGCCGCGGCTCTGCGTCTCATCTCCCTCGCGGTCAACGCACTTGCATTCGTTGCGACGCTTGCCCTCACTTTGTCCGGGCGGAAGTCGCTGGGTGATCTCATCGGCGCGAGCATCGGCCTCGCTCTTGCATTCACGGGAACCATCGGGAAGGGCGCATTCGCCAACGGCTTGCGTAACGTGACCGCGGACTTTCGTTTCGTTACCAGCCCGGCGAGCTGGTCGACACTCGCGCAGCCGCAGCTTGCCTTCCGCACAGTGTTTCAGCTGGAGGGGCTGCACGCTGCGAGCGAGCTCGCGAGCAGCGGGGCTCGGAACGTGCTTACGCACGACACGATGCAGGCGATCATCGATTCGGCAGGGCGCGAAGCGCTCGCCGATGGCCTCAAGGACGCCGCTGGCGGGATCGTCCACGACTACGTTGTAACCAAGGCGATCGAGAACGTGAGTTCGGGGTGGACGGACATGATAGTGGGGGTGTTCGAGAATGTCTGAGACCGCATCACAACATGCCGATGACGTACTCGGCCTGTTCTGGCTGTCCGAACACTACACACCCGAAGCCTGGGCAACGGCGGTCATCGCGGATGAGTTCTCAGCGCAGTACCGCGGACCAAGAGAATCCTTGGAGTCGCTCGATCGGGCCGGCTCTGTTGACGTCGACAGAATCGTCGATGTCCTCGAGCCGATCATCGCGCGTTCCGTGGCCGAAGGGCGCACACTGGCCTCGATGGCGGAGGAAGAGCTGTGAACCTGCCACGTCCTTTCGTCTTCAGCCTGCCAGGAGAGTGGATTCAACTCGCGTCGATCCGCGACGTAAATCTGCTCTCGACCGGCGACTCGCATGTATCCCCCGCGAGACAGCGCAGGCTAAAACGTGAAGTCTCAGCCATGCAGGCCTGGGCTTCCGACACGGCCGCGGCGAGCGTCTGGCTGCAGGTTGTCGACGGTGGTGCGGTCGCGATCGCCGAACTCGCGCTTCGCCCCGCCTCGGCTCCCTCCGCTGCGGCACTCGTGGAGTCCCTTGCACTGAGCCAGCCTGTCGGGTATCGGCGTCAGCTCGTCTCGACGCGGAGCATTAACGTGGCTCCAGGCGTGAGCGTCGCTTACGGTCGGGAGATCATCGCGGGTCCGACGCCGCCTCATCGGCTCGTTGCCTGTTTCAGTGCGTGGCTTTTCGATGATTCGACGCCGGGCGAAGTCTGGAACATGCGAGTGTCTACGCCCCATCTGGACCGCGAAGAACAGATCGCCGAAGCTGGCCTCGCTTCCCTGGCCAGGCTCGCGGAAACCTACCTGGGGGTATCGTGACGACCACTCATGCCGGTGAGGACGTACTCACCTTCATTCTTCCCGGGTCTTGGCTGCGAATCCCGCTCGCGGAGCCGGACGCGCGCAAGGAAGCAATCTCACGCGCTGCCTTGGTCGCCTTTGGGCGCTCCGATGAACACGCCAGCCTCCGGCAAGCGTTTCGGCAAGAACTCACCCGAGCCGCGGTGGCCTCCGCAGATGCCGGAGCCTCCGGCTGGTACATAGCCTCGCAAATCATCGAAGGCGTCCCGCTGCCGGCGACTCTCACCGTCACACTCTCGGAGCCGATCATCGCGCTCTCGCGAAACAATGAGCGCAACCTCCTGCTGCTCCAGACGACAATGAGCCATTTCGAGAAGTCCGGATGGGTTGAAGATCCCTGGCACGACGAAATCGGCGGCTCGGTTGTGGCGCGTCGCGCCAAGACCACCGCGCCTACCTCCGAAGTCAGCGATCTCACGACACTGCCGACATCGCCGACCTATACGGTGATGTATTGGTTGACGGTGCCGCACGAGTCACGGATCGCGACCCTCGCCTTCGGAACAACGCAGCCCACGCTCCGATCAAGCCTACTTGAGCTGTTCGATGCGGTCGTGTCGAGCGTACGTTTCCCCCACTCCGAAACGCAGCCGGACACGCTCCCGCTCGACGGTGAGCGATAATCAAGGGATGACGGTCGCCTTCGACACGGGCAGGGCCCTCACTCTCGGAGAACGCCTCCTGCTGTTCAGCTTCCGACCCAACGGCGGAAAGGTAGCACGGCTCAAATGGGCAGGCGTTGCTGCTGCGATCGCGGGTGGCGCTATCGTCGATCTCGCCCTCCACGGGCTTGTCTCACCCAGTGGCGGTGGCCGCCTCGTGCCGAGATCTGCCACGCAGCACAACGGCAGGCAGGAAGTGCTCAAGGTGATCCAGCGCGACTCGCTACCTCGCGCGGACCGGGATCGGCCCGAACGGTGGATGCGGGACTGCACCCTCATCGCCCGATCAGTGGGACGAGGTCTCGCGGCGCAGGGCATCGGGCGAACGACATGGGCCGGTGGCTATCTTCCGCCCTCGTCTGCCACTGACGTGGCCGGCTGGGCAGCGGTGCGCGCAGCTCTGCTCGATGACATCCCGGCGGACAGCGAGACCGCACTGATCCTGTGGATATTGACGCTTGACGGACTGAACGCGGACTCCGTCTTTTCGAGAGATCCCCTCTCGAACGACGACCCCCACTGGTGGAAACGGGCGTATCGCGTTGCCGCGCCGACCTGGGAGTCCCTCGAGACTGCCGGCGCCGTTCGCGCCGCGTTGTCCGGCATCGCCCAGTACACGCGCTGGAGCCCAAGCCGCGCGTAAGCTCCGTGGGGAGTTCTCCCCATTGGAAGTTCCTCAGCCTCTGGATACTCTCGACTCACAACCCACGGGTGAGCATCATTCCGGGGGCGGAGTGATCGAAAGAATCGGAGACAGCAGTGGCCAACCTCAATGTCACATATGACGAAATGCGTCAGGCCGCGGGGCGCCTGCGCCAGGGCAAGGATGACATTCACAACACCCTCGGCGAGCTGAAGGCTCTCGTGGACAACCTCGTGAGCAGCGGGTACTCGACCGATCTGTCGAGCCCGGCGTTCCGCGACACCTACGACAGCTTCACCACCGGCACCAAGCAGGCGGTTGACGCTCTCGACGGACTCGCGCAGTACCTCGAAGTCGCTGCGCAGACGCTGGAGGAGACGGACTCTTCACTGGCCAACGCGATCAACAGCTGACAGCACCGCCCGACGACGTCTGACGGCGGGGTGGGGGCACTTCGCACCCCACCCCGCCGTCAGACCGTCCACTCGGGCAACAACCCGCAGTAGGTTCACGACACAATGACAATCGCCGATTCCGTCCCGACGCAGCAGCGGATCGTACGATTCTCGCGCGTGCTGTGGGCGATCGGCATCCTCGCCATCACCGCCATCGTCACATCGACCACCTTCACGTACATGCTCGGCGACGCTATGCGCGTGAACACCTATGCATGGATGCAGACGGAACCGCGTGTGGCAGCAGAAACCGACGCGTCAATGTACGCAGGGAGCGGCGCGATGCTCGTCCCCCTGCCGGAGAGTCTGGTCTCCCGCAGTCCCCTCGTCGTCACTGCGGACGAAGAGGTCGACTATCTGCGCTTCTACGTCACCGGGCCATCGCCCGCGGCAGAACCCGGGGCGGCGCATGCCACCGGCTTTGTGGACGCCTACCGACGAACCACCGTGCTGATGATGGCTCCCGACTCGCTGCTGTGGACCGCGGGCCAGGGGAACTGGACATTGACCTTCGACCAGCTTGATCCGATACGCGTCGACGGTTCGTACAGCGGCAGCGGTTCGCAGTTCCTCATGTATGAGGGACCCGCCGCGAGCGCGACGGCGACCTCGGACGGCGACGGGACCTTCAATATCGAGGTCTTCAGCGACGAGGGCTACGAGTGGGTCGTGAACGACAGCGACTCCGTGCAGACCCGGTTCTCGTGGGATCCGAACCCTCGCATCGTCATGTCGGTACGCACCGAGCACTCGTCGACTCCGTGGACGATCGACTTCGACACACCAGCGGTCTCCAAGTAGGTCTCGTGACAGCTGTCCCTCCCGGTATCCGCACCTACTCCGCACTCCTCTGGGTCGTCGGCGCGATCGTCATCGGGGCCATTGCGACGACCACCGTCGTTTCCGCGCTCTCCGGTCCGCCGCGATGGCTCACTGACTTCCCCTGGGAGCGGGAAAACCCCACCATCGCCACACAGAACGGGTCGACCTGGTCCGCGCCGGGGAACGCGATGATCGTCCTCCCCGACGAGCTCACCACCGGCAGCGCCATCGAGGTGCGCCGCACCTCCGGGCAGGGTGAGCTCCTCTTTCTCGGGCAAAGCCCCTCCGCCGAGGCGGCACGCGACGAGCTCCCGCAGAGTCTCGGCATCCTGGATGCTGTGAACGCCGACACCGCGACGTTCGCATCTCCCGGTACCGTGCTGTGGGTGCGCACCGACGGCCCGTGGACCCTCGTCATCGAGCCGCTGCAGGCCGAGACGGTCGACAGCGCCGTCTCGGGCACGGGAACCCGCTACCTGCGCTACGACGGACCATCGAACACGGCCGGGTTCCGCCACGAGGGCGATGGCACGATCACGGTCGAAGTACTCACCGCCGCCGAGCGTGAAGCGCCCGTCATCTCACTCGGCGTGATCGACCAGCAGCTGACCTGGTCCTCGTCACCGGAGGTCGTCTTCCATATCATCGCCGAACCCGGAGCCGTCTGGAGTCTCTCCGTCGATGAGGGGACCCCCTGATGACCATATTTGCCGCTGCCGCTGCCGGCCCCGCGGCAGCGCGCATCCGTGGCTACAGCATGGCCCTCTGGGCGGTCGGCGTCCTTGCCATCGGCGCCATCATCGGCCTCACCGCTTTCTCGGTCGCGGTCGTTCCCGGCGGCGACTCGGTCTACGCGTGGGAGTCGGACAACCCGCTTGCGGCCACCACGACGGACGGGGGAACGACTTGGAGCGCCGAGGACTCCGCGTATATCGAGGTTCCGGCATCCCTCGGCGACGCTCCCCTCGTCATCACGCTGACGGCGGGCGGTCCGTATGCGACGGTGGGCCTCAGCGGACCGGGGGCGACGACGGCCGACGGCTACCCGCCGCTGGTCGCGGTGCTGACCATCGACAAGGACGGCGTTCCCGTGGCGAGCACGCCTGGCAGCCGGCTGTGGGTGACATCCGAGCTCTCCTCCGGCGCTGAGGGTCCCTGGACGGTCACGCTCACCCCGCTCCCGGTCACCGACCTCGACGACGGAGAAACAGCAGGCTCCGGCAACGTTGACCTGCGCTACAGCGGCTCCGCCACGACCGCGACGCTCACGCAGACCGGGACCGGACTACTGGCCGTCGAGGTCATCACCCCGACCACGGAGCCCGAGGTACTCACCGCGGTCGATACATCCACACTCACGGTGGCGTGGTCACCGGGTGAGAGCGTGGTCCTGCGCATACGATCGGAGAGCACCACGGCATCCTGGACCGTCGCGGTCGGCTCCGCTGCCGCCGGTGCCGGGGAGTAGGGGGAAGAGCATGGATGCCGCACGCATCGTTGTGACCGTCCGCGTCGACGGGACGATCGAGGCCGAGACGCACGGGGTGACCGGCGCCGCGTGCCTCGACTACATCGCCCGACTCGAAGACCTCATTGACGCGAACACGGTCGCGTCGCGCTTCACCGAGGACTACCACGCGACCTCGAGCAGAGGCTCCATTCGCACCGCGACGACCGACGAGGTGAGCGCGTGAGCGTCTCACTGCTGCTCGTGCCCGCGGTGATCGCCGCTGTCGCAGGCTCGACCGCGGCCGGCGCTGCCGGCGCGATCGGCACCCTCGCCTCGGGCTCTGCCGCCCAAAGCGACCGCTCTCTGATCGTCGCCACGCGCATGCGCGATCTGGGCCTGCTGAGCCAGGCCGTGGTCGACATCCACGGCACTGTCGCCGTCGCCGACGACGAGCACCTGTCGGCGATCGTCAGTGACCTGCGACTGGACATGACGCGCGGGGCGGACGGCATCTGGGCCGCGCACATCGACGCGGCCCGTACGGTCGATGTCGACGAAGCGAATGCCCTCATGCTCGCCCTGGACCGCGCCTATCTCGCGCGCGTGCAGCAGGCCGTTGCCGAACGCATCCGGCAGAACGCGGATGCCGCCGGGTTCCACGTGATCTCGGACACGGTCGAGGCGGACGCCAGCGTGCGCCTCGTTCTGCAGGTGACCACCTCAGTAGGGGGATCATGAGCGCCGGCTGGCGGCCCGCGGCGACCCGCATCAGCGCCGCCCCCTCGATCGGATGGCTGCTGCTCATGAGCCTCTGGCTGCTGCCGATCCTCGCCGGATTCGGGCGGCTCACCTGGCTCGGGTTCGCCGTGATCGGCGCCCTCACCGTACGCACGTCTTGGATCATCACCTCAGGCATCTATGCGCTGGCCGCTGCCGCGATCCCCTTCCTGCCATGGAGCGAGGCCGTCACGTGGGGCTACCCCGCCCTGTGGATCGTCGGCATCATCCACGCGCTCATTGTCAGCCCCTCATGGCTGAACGAGGCCTGGAGACGCAGGCAGAACGGGCTCCCCTGGTTCCGCCCCGCCCCGAGGACATCTCGTCCCTCGCCACCTATGTCGACGCAACCGCCTGGTCCCCGCGCGGTGGATGTCGGTGCGGACGTCTTCGGCGTCAGCACCGCCGACTACCTGGCGCCCACGCCCGCCCCCGCAATCGGGCCGGCAGCCGCCGCCACGGAGCCGCACTCGGGGCCGGCACCGGCGGTGAACGCGCAGCTCGATCCGCAGACCGCCACGGTCGACCAGCTCGCCGCACTGCCCTTCATGGGGCAACCCCGCGCGGAGTACGTCGTCGCGCATCGCGCCGCGCACCCCGTGCGCACGCTCGATGAGCTGATCGCGCTCCTCGCCCTGCAGCCGCACGAGGCGGCCGCGATGCGCGGTTCGCTCACCTTCGCGTCGAAGCCCAGCGCGACCCGACAGCCGCCCGCTGCCGGGGGAAGGATCCTGGATGTCTGAACACCGCGCATTCCGCGACGAGCTCGCCCTGCTGCTGAAGGCCCGCTTCCCGCTGCTGTACATCGAGTCCTTCGAAGAGGGTCGGGTGCTCGCGGAGATCCGCGCGGTGGCCGCAGACCCGGAACGCATCCGCACGCCGCGACCGGTGTGGGTGTGGTCGGCGACCTCGGGCCTGGTCGGGCCGGACGGCTCCGCGGTCGCCGCATCCACTGATCCGGGTCGCGCCCTCGATCATGTGGCCGGCCACGATGACCCCGCAGTGTTCGTCTTCTGCGACCTGCACGCCTCGCTCGGCGCCGGTCAGCGTCCCGCAGACCCGGCCGTGGTGCGGCGCCTGCGCGAGACTGCTGCGCTGTTCCAGACCGGTTCCCTCGCCCGGACGCTGGTCATCGTCGCCCCGGAGCTGTGCATCCCCACCGACCTGAGCAAGGACGTGACGATCGTCGATTTCGCGCTGCCCACTTCCGAGGAGATCCGCGACACGCTCGAGGCGATGATCGCAGCGAACACCCAGAGCGGCCGCATCCGTGTTGACCTCGACGAGCAGGGTCGCGAGCGCCTCGTGAGTGCGGCCCGCGGGCTGACGCTCCAAGAGGCCGAGAACGCGTTCGCCCGCGCCATCGTGCAGGACGGGAGCCTCAGCGCCGACGACGTGCGGATCGTCACCGATGAGAAACGCCAGACCATCCGCAAGTCCGGGGTTCTCGAGTATGTTTCGGCAGACCTCGACCTGGACGATGTCGGCGGCCTGCAGAACCTGAAGCGCTGGCTCACGAAGCGCAACAACTCCTGGCTGGCCGAGGCGTCGGCATGGGGCCTGCCGGCCCCGAGGGGGGTGCTCATCACCGGTGTACCCGGCTGTGGCAAGTCGCTGACCGCGAAAGCCATCGCTGCCGCCTGGCAGCTTCCCCTGCTGCGGTTGGACGTGGGGCGCGTCTTCTCGGGTTTGGTGGGCTCCAGCGAGCAGAACATGCGCACCGCCCTACGCGCGGCAGAGGCGATCGCGCCTTGCGTGCTCTGGATCGATGAGATCGAGAAAGGGTTCTCCGGCGCGGGAGGCGGCAACGACTCCGGAACCTCGAGCCGCGTGTTCGGCTCATTCCTCAGTTGGATGCAGGACAAAACCGCGCCCGTCTTCGTCATCGCGACAGCCAACAACATCGATGCACTCCCACCGGAGTTCTTGCGTAAGGGTCGCTTCGACGAGATCTTCTTCGTCGATCTTCCCACCGACCCCGAGCGCCGCCAGATCTGGCAGGTACACCTCGCAAAGGCCCTGAGCCGGCCCGCCGTAGCGGGGGCCATCACCCTCGACGAGCCCACCCTCGCTTCCCTCGCTGATGCGAGTGAGGGATATTCGGGAGCCGAGATCGAGCAGGCCGTCGTCGCTGCGCTCTTCGACGCCTATGGCGAGCAGCGACCCCTCATCGTGCCCGATCTGATCCGTGCGGTCGCGACCATGGTCCCCCTCAGCATCACGATGGCACCCCAGATTGCGGGCATCCGTTCGTGGGCGAGTGTTCGCGCCGTCGCCGCGACAGCGTCTGAAGACAGGGCAGGCTACGCACCGTCCAGTTCGGATGCCGAGGCAGACACCGCAGCCGGAGAAGCCCGTGGGGGTCGACTCGTTGACTTCTGACGTCGTGCGGGTGGCGCGCATCGTGCCGCGCACGATCGCGGAGGGCCCCGGCGAGCGCTTCGCGATCTGGGTGCAGGGTTGCTCGATCCGGTGCCCAGGATGCTTCAATCCCCAGTTCTGGGGAGCGCGCGGGGGAACCGAACAGACCGTGCACGATCTGCTGGACGCGGTACCCGTGGATGTCGAGGGCGTGACGCTGCTCGGTGGAGAGCCGTTCGAGCAGCCAGGCGCCCTGGGCGTCTTCGCCGAGCAGGTTCGCGCCCGCGGCCAGAGCGTCATGACCTTCAGCGGCTATACCGTGGCCCAGTTGCAGTCCCGCGCCCAGACCGACGCGGGTGTGGCGCGCCTGCTTGCAGCGACAGACCTCCTCGTGGACGGCCCCTTCGACCGGAACCAGATCGACCGAGAACGACCGTGGGTGGGTTCGCGCAACCAAGGATTTCACGCGTTGTCGTCTCGCTACGACGCTCTGGTGAACCGCTGGCACGAGTCTCCGGATCTGCTCGAGGTTCGCGTCCTGCCCAGCGGCCAGGTCGAGATCAACGGGTGGGCTGAGACCCGCGACATCGAGGATCTGCTTGACGGACTGCGACTGAACGGCCGGATTGGCACGCCGACCGGCAGGACCGCTAGTGTCCTGTCCTAAGAGCGGAGTGCCGCTGCACCGCTCTTCATCACCCGGGGGGACAAGATGACCGGCGCTCCACCTGCGGTACTTGTCGCGTTCGACACGGCTAGTACGCCCGACCGAATATCGGGAGCCGCGCACATCAGCGCCAGTCGCGTCACGAGCCGGCGCTGGGCGCTCCTTCCGAGCCCGTCCACGCCAGATCACACCCGGTTCGCCGTGTCGCTCAACGGAAACACAATCGGTGAACTCGGCGTCCGGTGCCGAATTGCCGGCGCACGGTGGTCGGCGCTGGTGGAGGTGTCCGGCGACATGTCCGACCCCGAGGTCAGCTCGGGAGTAGGCGCATTCGCGACGGCATTCGCTGACGTCGTGCGTGCCACCGATCCATCCCTGCGTCAGATCGCCGGAACACCCAGCAGTAGCCATCCTCTACCCCCACCCCCGCCACCCCCACCTCCGCCGGCGGCGCCTCCTGCGACCGCTGCGTCTGCACAGCGACTGCCCCCGTTCCCGCCGCCGCCTCCTCCACCGCCGCCTCCCCAACCGAATGTCGCGCAGGCCTTCGCAGCGATACCGGCGCCACCTCCACCGCCGCCACCGCCGCCCGCCGCGCCACTCCCACAGCATCAGGTAGCTCCGGCGTTCGCTCCGCCGCCAGCGGCGATACCGGCGCCGCGACCAGAGGCGTGGGCGCCCGCAGCCCCTCCTCCCACGTCTCGTGAGTCCATCGAAGCCGAAGCCGAAGCCGAAGCAACGGTGCTCACACCACGCTCGCGCGCTGCTCGCGCTCCGTCCTGGACGCTGACGCTTTCCGATGGCATGACATTCGCCGTCACCGGCGCAACGGTCATCGGACGACGCCCCACGCCCCCGGCTCTGCACGCAGATGCGGCCACGCTCGCGCTCCCAGACCCGCAGAGGATGCTGTCCAAGACACACGCACTCATCGAGGTCGAAGCGGATGCGATCTGGGTCACCGACCTCGACTCCACGAACGGCACCGACATCATTTCCGGCGACGGCACCGCGCGCACCATCGCGCCACATGAGCGATGCCGTGTGCTGTCCGGCCAGACTGTGTCGTTCGGGGAGCTGCCTGTTCGGGTCGACAGGCCGTGAAGCCGTGCGCCCTGGATGACGGGGAGAAGTCCCCATCGCGTACCGCGAGACCTGGCTGGAATGATCACCCTGACACATCCCTACGAGGATCGGAGCCCCGGTGACCGACGTTTATCGCGAGATCCAGGACCCTGCCACGGCGCCGGAGCGGCTTGCAGAGATCGTCGCTACTCACCCAGAGCTGGCGCCCTGGGTACTCCAACACCCAAACTGCTATGACGCACTGCGGGAGTGGATCGCCGCCTATGCGACACCCCCAGCCGGCCCGGCCACAGGAGCTGGCGACGTCTTCTCTACGACGGCGTCCAGCGACCCGTTCGCGCGAGCCGTCGAGCCTGCCCTTTCGTCGCACCCCGCAACACCGTTCGGGCCTGCGCCCGGCACGCAACCGACGCGGCCTCGCGGACCCTTCTTCCGCCGCCGCGGCATTCTTATCGGAGGATCCATCGGGATCGCTGCAATCATGCTCGTCGGCATCGGTGGGGCTTGGTGGGCGATCTCGGGACTGACCCGGGGCGCGTCGAGCCCTGAAGGAGCTGTTGCCCGCCTGCTCTCGGGCGTCGAAAACGTCGACCCGGTCACGGTCGCCACATCCCTCGCGCCGAGCGAGTTCGGCGGGTTTGTCGAACCACTCCAGCGTCTGGCCTCCGCGGTCCCCGGCGAGGATGGCGGAGCCGACATGGCACAGTTGCTGGCTGATGTGCGTGCGTCTGCGGAGCTGAGCTCCACAGCGATGGCGTACGAGACTGAGCAGCTCGCGGACGGGGTCGTGCGCGTCTCGTGGACGGACGGTGAGATGCGCCTGTCCGGTGATGAGAGGGAGCTCGCGCGATCGTTGACAGCCCTCTACGAGCCTCTGCTCCGAGCGCAACAGGCCGCGATCTACGGCTACTCCGACGCCGAGATTGACGAAGCGATCGACGCCATGGTCGATGGCTGGTCATCGAACGTCGACCTCGATCAGAGCTGGGATGCGCGCGACGCTGCGGATTGGTACGGAGCGGGGCCGATCTCACTCGTCGCCGTCGATGAGGGCAACGGCTGGTACATCAGCCCACTGCTCAGCTTCTACGATCTGCAGTGGCGGCAGTCCGAGGAACAGGGCTACGTCGATTCCCGCGATCTGGGGGACGCGATCATCGAGGCCGAGGTGTTCGAGACTCCTGAGGTTGCGGCCGAGGAACTTACCGCCGCTCTGGAATCTGGACGCATCGAACGGGTCGCGGCGACCTTGCCCCTCGCTGAGCGGCGCGTTCTGTCCCTGTATGGCGACGTCTTCAACCTTGAGTACGTCGTCAACGAATACTCCCCGAGCATCGAGACAGCTGATTTCTCGGCGGCAACGAACGGTGACCGCGCCCGATTGAGCATCGAAGAGCTCCTCGTCGACTTCACGGAGTGGTCCAACGGATACGAACTCCACGATCGGTATGACATCAGCGAGGTCTGCGCCGAGTGGAGCGATGAATACCTCGATTCCAGCTATTCGTCCTGGTGGGACGAGTACACATACTGGACCGACCAGCGCACGGGGAGCGCCTGCCTCGATGACCCCGCGTGGACCGACAGACTCGGCGCGGGCGACGTCGATCTCATCGCCGTGCGCGAGGGCGGGGGGTGGCTCGTCAGCCCTATCGCGACGATCGCCGACGCAGCCTCCATCGCGGTCGATAGCTTCATTCCGTACTACGAGTCCGGCGCTCTCGACGAACTCTTCCGCTGACGCATCCTGGAAAGACGCGCCCCAGATGACCTACCCCGCACCCGAGCAGCCCTCCTCTGCCGCCGCGTATCAGGGGCAGTACGTCCCCTATCCCACCGCACCCCTCACACGAGGACCATCGCCTCTTTCATCGATCCCGGTCTCGGACTGGGTGCGCGATGCAGCAGCCGTCGCCCTCTTGCTCGTCTCCCTCGCGCTGCCCTGGTCTCTCTCGTTCTCAACCGACGGGCTCCTGGGTGACTCGTTCACCTCGACAGCCGCGACGAGGGTCGATGTGCTGCTGATCACGATCCTTTCGGTCCTGTCGGTCGCCGTCACCGTCCTCGCGCGAGCCGGTGCACTCGGGACGGGGCTCACCCCGGGCCGAACCGCCGCCCTCCGTGCTGCACTGAATGCGCCGTACGCCATCCTCGTGGTCGTCTATATGTTCCTTGACGCCGTTGGCGCCGGAGAGGTTGCCGAGTATCTCGGCGTCGGTTCCGGACTCGGCGCGGCTGTCATCGTCGGCTTGGCCGGGGCACTCTTCGCCGCGACACCGCGGCTGCACGAGATCCGCGATCCGCTCAGCGGCGGGCGCCTCGCGCGCGGCGGCGTCGTAGGCACCTTCACCGTCCTGGCTGTCATGGCACTCACGATGCTCGTAGGGTTCATCCTGCTCCTGCTCGCGATGCCGTGGCAGGCGATTTCGGGCTGGGACGCCGCTGCCGCGATCGTCGTCCTCATCCTCCAGGATGTCGCGCTCGCGCTTCCCGCAGTCCTCGTCCTTCGACGCTCCCCGACGGCACCTCGAATCGCGGGGTCGGTCGGAATCGCGGTTGTCGCCGGGATCATCATTTCGGCGCTGACGGGCTTCGAGCTCGGCGGTACCCTCAGCTCGCTGCACGGCGGCGGGTACATCCTCGTGTGGTTCGGCGCCTACGCTGCGTTGCTGACGAGCCCCGCACTGCTCGCGTCGATGACTGCGCTTCCACCCCTGAACACCTGGTTCCTCACGGCGAGACAGGCGCTCGTCACGCTGACAACCGTCTCGACGATTCTGGCTGTGTTCGCGGTAATCGCGCTCGTGACCGATCCGTCGAGCGCCATCGGCTTTTCCGTGGGCATCCTGCTCTCTCAGGTGCTTGCCGCAGGCGTCGCGCTTGTCGCACGGATTCAACTTGTCGGTGCGCCTCAGACGTCGCGCGCGATCGTCCTGTCTCTCATGGCAGGAGCTGCTGTCGGAGAGATCGTCGCGCTCATTCTGAGCGCGACCTCCCCCCGCTACAGTGGCCTCGCCCTCGAGCCGGTGCTTTATCTCGCTCTGCTGGGACTGCCCGCGGTGGTCACCTACGCCCTGGTGGCGCCGCGCGAGGTTCGAGAGTATTTGGGTACGTTTGCCCCGCCTGCCGCACCGACGGCGTACCAGTACGACGCAGACCAGTACCGGGCCGCTGCGCCGACTGCTCTTGCTCCGCCAGCGACAGATGCGGCGGCTCCCGCCAGCTCCGCGGATTACTACGCTGCGCGCGCCGCCGACCCGCTGACACCTGCAGAAGAGCTCTACCAGTACACGTCGGACCCATCACTCTGGCCGTCGCTGGCCGCCAACCCTGCTCTCTACCCAGAGCTCGTGACCTGGCTTGCCAGCACCGGCGATCCCCACGTCCTTGCCGTCCTGCGGTCCCGCGGCGCGATCTAGGATTCTCGCGCCGCTGCCGCGGCCGGCGTAACCGACGACCGTAGCGGTTACGATCGAAGGCTATGCCCGCGCCAGAACCCGTCATCCTCTACCCGCCGGAGCTGCCCGTCAGCGCCGCCCGGGATGAGATCGCGCGCGCCATCGAAGACCATCAAGTCGTGATCGTCGCGGGGGCGACAGGCTCGGGCAAGACGACCCAGCTTCCGAAGATCTGCTTGGAGCTCGGTCGCGGTCGTATCGCCCATACGCAACCTCGGCGGATCGCCGCGCGTTCGATCGCCGAACGGATCGCGAGCGAACTGCAGGTACCCCTCGGCGGCGCGGTGGGCTATCGCGTACGGTTCACGGATGCCGTGAGCGAGGACACGCGCATCACCCTGATGACCGACGGCATCCTGCTCAACGAAATCCACCGTGACCGGCTGCTGCGCCGCTATGACACGATCATCATCGACGAGGCTCACGAGCGGTCACTGAACATCGACTTCCTGCTCGGGTACCTCCGCCGGATTCTGCCGAAGCGTCCCGACCTGAAGGTCGTCGTGACCTCGGCGACGATCGATCCCGAGAGCTTCGCGCGGCACTTCTCACCGAGGCCGGAAGATCCCGAAGCAGCCGCCCCGATTGTGGAGGTCTCGGGGCGCACCTACCCGGTCGAGATTCGCTACCGCCCCCACGACGAGAACGCCGACGACGACATCGACGGCCTGGTCGCCGCGCTGCGCGAACTGGATCGCGAGGAGCGGGGCGATGTTCTCGTGTTCCTTCCCGGCGAATCCGAGATCCGCGACGCGATGGATGCCGTCCGCGGCATGTACGCGAACGATGCCGCTCCCACCGAGGTGCTCCCGCTGTACGGTCGCCTCAGTGCCGCCGAGCAGCACCGGGTCTTCGAACCGTCGACCCGCGCCGGCGTGCGCCGCCGCGTCATCCTTGCCACGAACGTCGCCGAAACGAGCTTGACCGTGCCCGGCATCCGGTACGTGATCGACACCGGGACCGCGCGCATCTCGCGCTACTCCGCCCGGTCGAAGATCCAGCGACTCCCGATCGAGGCGATCTCGCAGGCGTCCGCGCAGCAGCGTTCGGGCCGTGCGGGGCGCACGGCGCCGGGTATCGCCATCCGGCTCTACGCCGAGGAGGATTTCGCCGGGCGCCCCGAGTTCACCGAACCCGAGGTCCTCCGCACCAATCTGGCCGCCGTGCTGCTGCAGATGATGGCCCTCGGAATGGGGGATGTCGCAGCCTTCCCGTTCCTCACTCCCCCGGATTCACGCGGCGTGAAGGCTGCGATGGACCTCCTCGTCGAACTCCGCGCGGTCTCGGGAGGCAGACTCACGAAGGTCGGCCGGGAGCTTGCCCGGCTCCCGATCGATCCGCGGTTGGCGCGGATGCTCGTCGAAGCGCGCGAGCGGGATGTGCTGCCGAGTGTCCTGGCGATCGTGGCCGGCCTGTCTATTCAGGATGTCCGCGAGCGTCCCGAGGAGCAGCGCGAGCAGGCCGATCGCCTGCATGCGCGGTTCACCGACCCGACGAGCGACTTCCTCTCGCTGCTGGGTCTGTGGAACTACCTACAAGAGATGCAGGTAGAGCTCGGCTCGAGCGCGTTTCGGCGGATGTGCCGGGCCGAGTTCCTCAACTACGTGCGCGTGCGCGAATGGGTCGATGTGCACCGACAACTCGCGGACCTCATGGGTGCACGGCGCGCGAAGACGAGGGTCGACGCCGACCCCGATGCCGTCCATCGCGCGATCTTGTCGGGGCTGCTCTCGCAGATCGGCATCCGCGATGACCGCACGACGACGTCCGCAGCCAAGGGTGCAGCTTCCGGGAAGCCACGGCGCCCCACCGCCGAATACCGGGGAGCCCGCGGCGCGCGCTTCGCAATCTTCCCGGGCTCGGGGCTTCGCAAGAAGAGCCCGGATGCCGTCATGGCGGCAGAACTCGTCGAAACCTCGCGCCTGTTCGCCCGAACGGTCGCAGCGGTCGACCCAGCCTGGGCCGAGGAGCTCGCCGGCGAGCTCGCCCACCGTCAGCTGGGCGAGCCGCACTGGTCTCGATCGGCGGGTGCGGCATCCGCGTACGAGAAGGTGACCCTGTTCGGGGTAGAGATCATCCCGAAGCGCCGCGTGCAGTTGGCCCGCTTCGATCGGCCGCTCGCACGCGAGCTCTTCATCCGCCACGCGCTCGTGCAGGGCGAATGGGATGCCGCGAACCTCGACAAGCGCCTCACTGCCTTCGACCGGCGTAACGCGGACATGCGGCGGCGCCTGGAGAAGCTCGAGGAGCGGGAGCGTCGCCGCGACATCCTGGCCGGTGATGAGGCGGTGTTCGCGTTCTACGACGCGCGGATCCCGCGCGAGGTCTTCGACGTCCGCTCGTTCGAGTCCTGGTGGCGTGAGACCTCGAACCGCACACCGCGCCTGCTCGACATGGGCGAGTCCGACCTCGCCGAGCGCGCGGCTGCGGCGCGCAGCGACGAGTACCCCTCCCGGTGGACACAGGGCGATCAGGTACTTTCGCTCAGCTACCGCTTCGAGCCGGGTGCACCCGACGATGGAGTCAATGCTGTGGTACCGGTGGCGCTGCTCGCGGGGCTGCGCGATACCGGATTCGACTGGCAGGTACCGGGACTGCGCGACGAGCTGATCGCCGCCCTCATCCGGGCACTGCCCAAGACCATCCGGCGTCACGTCGTGCCCGCTGCCGACTGGGCGGCTCGGTTCTCGGCAGATCTTGCCGGCGAAGGCCCGGAGGATCACGGCGGACTCCCGCCGACCACCCTTCGGGCAGCCCTCGCAGCACGCATCCAGCGCGTGGCCCACCAACCCGTCACGGC
>NZ_DBHD01000196.1:0-8146 GCF_002296025.1 Microbacterium sp. UBA837 | reverse complement strand
ACACCGTCGACGATGGCCAGCATGTTCGCGCCGAAGTTCTCTTGCAGCTGCGTGTGCTTGTAGAGGTTGTTGAGCACGACCTTCGCGACAGCGTCGCGCTTGAGCACGATGACCAGGCGCTGGCCGGTGCGGCCCGAAGTTTCGTCGCGGATATCGGCGATGCCCGTGATCTTGCCCTCGCGGGCGAGGTCACCGATCTTCACCGCGACGTTGTCGGGGTTGACCTGGTAGGGCAGCTCCGTGATCACCAGGCACGTGCGGCCCTGGATCTCTTCGACATTGACCACCGCGCGCATCGTGATCGATCCGCGGCCGGTGCGGTAGGCATCCTTGATTCCCTTGGTGCCGAGAATCTGCGCGGATGTCGGGAAGTCGGGGCCGGGGATCCGCTCCATCAGAGCTTCGAGGAGCTCCTCGCGGGTGGCGTCAGGGTGCTCGAGTGCCCAGAGTGCGCCGGCGGAAACCTCGCGCAGATTGTGCGGCGGGATGTTGGTGGCCATCCCGACCGCGATACCCACCGACCCGTTGACAAGCAGGTTCGGGAACCGCGCAGGCAGCACCATCGGCTCCTGCGTCTGCCCGTCGTAGTTGGGCTGGAAGTCGACAGTCTCTTCCTCGATGTCCCGGACCATCTCCAACGCGAGCGGCGCCATCTTGGTCTCGGTGTATCGCGGTGCGGCAGCCCCCTGGTTTCCGGGGGTACCGAAGTTCCCCTGTCCGAGCGCTAGCGGGTATCGCAGCGCCCACGGCTGAACGAGGCGGACGAGGGTGTCATAGATGGCCGAGTCACCGTGCGGGTGATACTGACCCATGACCTCGCCCACGACACGCGAGCACTTCGAGAACGACTTGTCGGGGCGGTAGCCGCCGTCGTACATGCCGTAGATCACACGGCGGTGCACGGGCTTGAGCCCATCGCGCACGTCGGGAAGGGCGCGGCCGACGATGACGCTCATCGCGTAGTCGAGGTAGGACCGCTGCATCTCCAGCTGCAGGTCGACCTGATCGATTCGACCGTGGTTGTGCACCGGCTCGGGACGTTGTTCGTCTGCCATGTCTGTCTCTACTTCGTCGTTTCGATGTGCTCGCGTACTCAGATGTCCAGGAAGCGGACGTCTTTCGCGTTTCGCTGGATGAACCCGCGGCGGGACTCCACGTCCTCGCCCATGAGGATCGAGAAGATCTCATCGGCGGCGGCGGCATCGTCGATGGTGACCTGGCGCAGCGTCCGGGTCAGCGGATCCATCGTGGTCTCCCACAGCTCCTCGGCGTTCATCTCACCGAGACCCTTGTAGCGCTGGATCGCGTTGTCTTTGGGGATGCGCTTGCCCGCGGCAGCTCCCTCGGTCAGAAGCGCGTCCCGCTCGCGGTCCGAGTACACGTACTCGTGGGGGGAGTTGGTCCACTTGATCCGGTACAGCGGGGGCTGCGCCAGGTAGACATAGCCGGCTTCGACGAGCCCGCGCATGTAGCGGAACAACAGAGTCAGCAGCAGCGTCGTGATGTGCTGACCGTCGACGTCGGCATCCGTCATCAGCACGATCTTGTGGTACCGGGCCTTCGCGATGTCGAAGTCCTCACCGATACCCGTGCCGAAGGCGGAGATCATCGCCTGGACTTCCTTGTTACCCAGGGCCCGGTCAAGGCGCGCGCGTTCGACGTTCAGGATCTTTCCGCGAAGGGCAAGGATCGCCTGGGTGTGCGGATCGCGACCACCGACAGCCGAGCCACCGGCCGAGTCCCCCTCGACGAGGAAGATCTCACTGATCGACGGGTCCTTGGAGACGCAGTCCTTCAGCTTGTCGGGCATCGCCGCCGACTCGAAAACGCTCTTGCGGCGTGCGGTTTCGCGTGCCTTGCGAGCAGCGAGTCGTGCGGTTGCCGCATCGATCGCCTTGCGGATGACGTTCTTGGCCTGCGCGGGGTTGCGGTCGAGCCAGTCCGTCAACTGGTCGCCGACGACCTTCTGCACGAAAGCCTTGGCTTCGGTGTTGCCGAGCTTCGTCTTGGTCTGACCCTCAAACTGCGGCTCAGAGAGCTTCACCGAGATGACGGCGGTGAGTCCTTCACGGATGTCTTCACCGGTGAGGTTGTCATCCTTCTCCTTGAGCATGCCCTGGGCACGCGCGTACCGGTTGACGAGCGTCGTCAACGCGGCGCGGAATCCCTCTTCGTGGGTTCCGCCCTCGTGCGTGTTGATGGTGTTCGCGAAGGTGAACACGTTCTCGGTGTAGCTCGTGGTCCACTGCATCGCCAGTTCGAGCGAAATGTGGCGGTCAGTGTCTTCGGACTCCACCTCGATGATCTCGTCGTTGACGACCTCGGTCTTGCGTACCTTGTTGAGGTACTCGACATAGTCAACGAGCCCGCGCTCGTAGAGGAAGTCATCGTGGGGCTGGGTGGCGGCCGCATCGCTGGACTGATCGTCGACGACGTAGGCGGACTCCGGGCGCTCGTCTCGTAGCGTGATCCGCAGCCCCTTGTTGAGGAAGGCCATCTGCTGGAAACGGGTGCGGAGGGTGTCGTAGTCGAAGTGCACGGTGTCGAAGATCCCGGCATCCGGCCAGAACGTGATGGTCGTTCCGGTCTCGTCGCTCGGCTCGCCCTTCTCGAGCGGTGCGAGCGGAGTTCCGCCGTTTCGGAACGACTGGCGCCAGACGAATCCCTGGCGCTTGACCTCGACCTCGAGGCGCGTCGACAGGGCGTTCACAACCGAGGAGCCGACGCCGTGCAGACCACCGGAGACCGCGTATCCGCCGCCGCCGAACTTACCGCCGGCGTGGAGCACCGTCAGGACGACCTCGACGGTGGACTTTCCCTCGGTGCGGTGCATGTCGACCGGGATTCCGCGGCCGTTGTCGACCACCCGAACCGCACCGTCCTCGAGGATCGTGACCGTGATGGTGTCGCAATAGCCGGCCAGGGCCTCGTCGACCGAGTTGTCGACGATCTCGTACACCAGGTGATGAAGGCCCCGCTCACCGGTCGAGCCGATGTACATGCCGGGTCGCTTGCGCACCGCCTCCAGTCCTTCGAGGACTTGGATGGCGTCAGCCCCGTATTCGTTCTGGACCTTGCCGGCGTTTGCGAGCTGGGGATCTTCGGGAACGCTTTCAGGGACTTCTGAGGGCATGGTGAGAGGCGCTCCACATCGACGATAGGACTATCGGACAGTCTATCAAGTCCAGGGCAGCATTCAGCGCTCTGCGGGCCTGTGGCGCGATGAAATTCGCCGCGACGTCCCGGGAGGTGGGTCAGCCGTAGGTATCGCGCGGACCGCGGCCTGGAACGGCTCTCGGCCCCCATTTCCAGGAGGGGACGTCCGGCCCGATGAAGCGGACGCTCTCGACCCCGGCATCCGGGAACCGACGAATGATCTCGGTGAGGATCTGCGAGCGCATGTTCTGCAGCTGCCGAGCCCACGCCGTCGAATCGGCCTGGACGGTGAGGATGCCGTCGACAAAGCCCACCGGACGGGTGTGGCGGGCCGTCTCGGCCCCGGCAACCTCGTTCCAGGTGAGAACCACATCTTCCCGCGCCAGCTGTGCGTCCCATCCCGCCTCCCGCGTGAGGTCGGTGAGGATGTCGGCGACCCCCTTCGGGTCGCGACCCGCCGTGAACGGCTCGTTCTCGTCATCGGTCCTGCGCCTCCGGCGGCGGGCGACGCGGGCCGTGGGGGCAAGCCCTCGCAGACGCAGGTACGTGGCGATGGTCTCGGGAACCGACGATGTCCTTTCCGCCTCCGTGCTCACGACACGTCCCGCTCAGCGGGGCCGGTGCCACTCAGGGTGCCCGCCTCGACCCGGACCGTACCGACCCGAAGCGCCGCGGGAACATCCTGCTCGACCGCGGCGGTCACGATCACCTGCTCGAACTCACCCACGATGTCGGCCAGGCGCGCCCGGCGACCCGCGTCGAGTTCGGCGAAGACATCATCAAGGATGACGATCGGGTCGCCGAGCTGAGAGTCGGCTCGGAGCAGGTGCGCCGACGCAATACGCAGCGCCAGGGCCAGCGACCACGATTCGCCGTGCGAGGCGTACCCGCGGGCGGGCAGGCCCCGAAGCGAAAGTAGGAGGTCGTCCCGGTGGGGACCCACGAGGTTGACCCCGCGTTCCAGTTCCGATGCGCGTCTTTCGCGCAGCGCGGCACGAAATCGCTCGAACAGGTCGCCGGTCTCGGTGACGCCGGCCCGGCCCTCGTCGTCATCGGGGTCGGCGCCGTCTACCGAGAGCACCCACCGCGCATCCGGGGCGTGATCGGCCCCGGCGATCGAGGCGTATGCATCGGCGATCGGTCCCGCGAGATCCCGCACCAGTGCCTCGCGCGCGCGGATGATCTCGACCCCGAGGGCGACGAGTTTGTCATCCCACACATCCAGGGTCGGGAGGGCTTCAGCGTCCAGGCGCCTGGCGCGGGCCGACTTCAGCAGCGCCCCGCGCTGCTTGAGAACGCGGTCGTAGTCGGCGAGTGTCGCCGACAGTCGCGGGTATCGCTGCACGAGAAGCTGGTCGGCGAAGCGGCGCCGCGCGCCCGGATCACCGCGGACGATCTGCAGGTCTTCGGGCGCGAACAGGACGACATGCGCGTAACGTCCGAGCTCTCCGGTGCGGATGCCGGTTCCGTTCACCTGCGCACGGTTGGAGCCCTGACGGTTGATCTGGACGTCGACGTTCAACCGCCGTTCCCCGTGCGCGAGGGTTGCCCGAACGATGGCGAAGTCCGAACCGTCGCGCACCAGCGGTGCGTCAGATGACACGCGGTGGGAACCGGCCGTCGCGAGGTACCCGACAGCTTCAGCGAGATTGGTCTTGCCCTGACCGTTGCTTCCGACCAGAACCGTCGGTCCGCTGGAGAGCTCAAGCTCGGCACGAGCGTAGTTGCGGAAGTCAGTGAGACTCAGCCGCTCGACGATCATCGGTACAGGCTATCCGCCACCGGCGACGCGCAACCCGCGTCGGCGATCAGCGCAGCAGCAGGTTGGGCTGCAGCAGGTACTTGAAGGAATCCTCGCCCGAACGGTCGACCGAGGTCTGGGCGGTAATCAGCACGGGGCTCAGCTTGTTGGCGTTATCGCTCGAGGTGAAGGTCACCCGTGCGAACTCGCTGCGAACCGCGCCGAGAGCCTCGAGCAGGTACTGCGGGTTCAAGCCCAGCGTGACATCGTCACCGCTCAGCGTCGCATCGACGGATTCGGTAGCCCGGGCCTGTTCGGTGCCGGCGGCATCCATCGACACGCCCTCTGCGGTGAACGTGAACCGCAGCGGCGCTGACCGGTCAAGCACCAGCGACACACGGCGCACCGCTTCGGCGAACTCCGAGGTGCTGACGACTGCGTGGTGTTCGGTCTGCTCGGGGAACAGCCGGCGGACCGGAGGGAAGTTGCCCTTGATCAGCAGAGACGTGACTGTCTTGTTGCCCGCCGTGAACGCGATGATCTCGCGGTCGCCGCTCCCCGAGAACGCGATCGAGATCTGCCCCGAGTGCGCGAAGGTCTTGCCGACCTCGGTCAAAGTGCGGGCGGGAACGAGAGCTGTCGCACCCTCTTCGGATGCTCCACCTGCCGGATCCCAGGGAATCTCCCGCAGGGCGACCCGGTAGCGGTCGGTGGCGACGAGGCTCAGACGGTTGCCGGAGACTTCGAGCTGAACACCGGTCAGCACCGGCGTGACATCGTCGCGGGATGCCGCGAAGGCCACCTGCGCGATCGCGGTGGCGAAATCTTCGGCGGGGACGAGACCCGACTCGCCCGTGACTTCGGGAATCGCAGGGTACTCGGCAACCGGCATGGATGCGAGCGTGAAGGTCGCCGAACCGCAGGTCAGCAGGATCCCGCCGTCGTCGTCAACGCGAACAGTGACCGGAGCGTTGGGCAACCGGTTCGCGATCTCGGACAGCAATCGACCGTGGACGAGAATCGTCCCCGGGTCATCGACCGTTGCCTCGATGAGGGTTCGTGCCGATGCTTCGTAGTCGAACGCCGACAACGACAGGCCGTCTGCGCTTGCCTCGATGAGGATGCCCGCCAGGATCGGCTGCGGATTGCGTTGTGGCAGCAGCTTGACGACGAACGACACAGCCTCGCTGAACACATCGCGGTTGACTTCGAACCTCACGTGCGCTCCCTCGATCCGGTTGGGCTCTCCCATGCTAGTGCCCACATGTCTTGTGACTTCAAGAGATCCGCGGGGGCTCGCCCTGACGGCAGCGTCGCACCGAAGGTCATCGAACCGGATTCATCTCAAGAAGTTCTTTGTCATGGTGTTAACAGCTGTGGGAACTGTGGATGAATCGCGCGATCCCTTGCGCCGAGCCGAAACCACATTCGTGTCATTTGTGGAGGGACTGCGGATGAGTTGCGTGAAGCGACGCGTCGGCGTTCGCGACGGATGCTCTCGTTCCACAAGCGCGTGCAGCTTCATTCACAACTGAGCGTGCAGCTTCCACACTTATCCACAAGTTATCCACAATGTGGGGAACGCGTATTTTTGTGCCACCACCCGCGTCGTGTCAAGTGAGAATCCATGAGCTTCCTATGAGCCCCGGATTGGTCGCAAGCGAGTCGGCTCAGCGGCCGTTGCGGCCCAGCTGAGCGGTGATCTCAGACACCTGGTTGTAGATGGAGCGACGTTCCTTCATGAGGTCGCTGATCTTCTTGTAGGCGTACATCACCGTCGTGTGATCGCGGTTCCCGAAGAGCTGCCCGATCTTCGGCAGCGAGAGGCTCGTCCGCTCTCGGCACAGATACATGGCGATCTGACGGGCGGTGGCGACTGCCTGCGAGCGGCTGGACCCGTAAAGATCGTCGACCGAAAGCTTGAAGTACGTAGCGGTGGCCGCGATGATGTCGGTCGGTGAGATGACGTTGGCGTCATCCTGATCGATGATGTCGCGCAGCACGGTCTGGGCCAGCGAGATGTCGAGGCTCGAGCGGTTCAAGCTCGCGAAAGCCGAGACCCGGATGAGTGCGCCCTCGAGTTCGCGGATGTTCGATGAGACCGCGGTGGCGATGTACTCCAGGACGTCGTCGGGAATGTGGAGTCGCTCACTCTGCGCCTTCTTACGCAGGATCGCGATGCGCGTTTCGAGGTCGGGTGCTTGGACATCGGTGATGAGGCCCCACTCGAACCGACTCCGCATCCGATCTTCGAACCCGGTCAGGTGCTTCGGGGGCACGTCGCTCGTGATCACGACCTGCTTGTCGTGATCATGGAGCTGGTTGAAGGTGTGGAAGAAGGCTTCCTGAGTCTCTGCGCGGCCCTGCAAGAACTGGATGTCGTCGATGAGGAGGATGTCGACATCCCGGTATCGCGCCTGAAAGGCGGCGCCCCGGTTGTTCGCGATGGAGTTGATGAAGTCGTTCGTGAACTCTTCGCTCGAGACGTATCGAACCTTGATCCCGGCATAGAGGCTGATCGCGTAATCGCCGATCGCGTGCAGGAGGTGGGTCTTGCCGAGTCCGGAATCGCCGTAGATGAAGAGCGGGTTGTAGGCCTTGGCCGGCGCCTCAGCGACGGCTACCGCGGCTGCGTGAGCGAACCGGTTGGACTGGCCGATGACGAAGTTGTCGAAGGTGTACTTCGGGTTCAAGCGCGTGTCGGTTCGCGACGAGGTGTTCGTCGACTCGACGGGTTCCTCGGCAGCGCGGTGAACGGATGCCGCGGGCGGCGCGGCCAACGGCAGGACCGCAGTCAGGTGAGACTCGGCCAGGTCAGGGTTCACGACCACACGGAAAGCCGACACGCTCTCGCCACTGCCATCTTCGGCGTGAGCCAGTGCCTCGAGAATCGGCGCGCGCATCCTCTTATTGATCTGCGCGGCGGTCAGTTCGTTCGGAACATCGAGGTAGAGGGTGCCGCCCATGACGCCTTGAGCTACCGCAAGATTGAGGAACCCCTCCAGCTGCGGGGTGATTCGGTCATCTCCACGCATGATTTCCAGCGCGGCGGTCCAGACGGGAACATCCGGAATCTCGTGGGTCGACATGGCCCCCCTCAGGCTTCAGCGGCATCGGTGCGGCGAGCCCGTCCCCGGCTGTGGATAACTTTCGGAGCAACGGTAGTCAGCGGCATCCGTCAGCGCAAAATCAACTGTAGACGCGACGCGCGTGTCGTCTCCAGATGGTGGATGACGCTGGGGATAATGT
>NZ_DBHD01000038.1:6886-27447 GCF_002296025.1 Microbacterium sp. UBA837 | reverse complement strand
TCGTGGTCATCGACAACGCCTCGTCCGACGACACCAGCGAGGTCGTGGAATCCTTCCGCGACCGTCTTGGCACCGACCTGGTCTACCGCCGACTCGAAACCAATACCGGTGGGTCCGGAGGATTCAGCGCTGGGATGCAGACAGCGTATGAACTGGGATCCGAGTGGATCTGGCTCATGGATGACGACGTCGAAGTCATCCCCGACGGACTGGCGAAGATGGGCCGGTGGGCGGGGCGTTTCCGCTCAATCCAGGGACGCCGCTACGACTACGACGGCAGCGAGTTCTACTGGCAGTACCGCATCGCGGAGCGAATGGGGATCCCCATTCCCTTCGCGCCCGCTGAGTTCGATGAATCCGGGTTCAAAGAGATGAACTCCGGATGCTTCGAGGGCATGTTCATTCACCGAGATATCGTCCGTCAGATCGGGCTTCCAGATCCACGGTTCTTCATCTATTGGGACGACCAGGTCTACGGATGGCTCGCATCTCGGATCACGACATCCGTCATCGTGAACGAGTTCGTGCTGCGTCGCACCCGCGAGATCAAGCAGTGGGACATGGGCGTTCGCCACATGAATGCGTCGAGCGATGCCTACCGCTACTACATCATGCGCAACCGTGCATTGATCAAGCAGTACTACCGAGCGAACGACTTCTACCGCCCGCTTCCGTTCGCTGTAGGCACGGCGCTCACCTTCGCCAAGGAACTCATCCGACTCGTTGTCGTGGAGCGGACCTTCCGCGGGACGAGCAACCTGTTCCGCGGCCTCCGCGACGGCCGAGCGACCAGTCGGGACCGCGCGTGGATGCCGATGCCCGCGTTGGCACCCACTGTCACCTAACCCGGCCGCGAGTGAGCGCCATGCCTCAGGCCAGAATGTTGTTCCACATCGACAGTGCAGACCCGATGGCCATGTGCATGTCGAGGTACTGGTATGTCCCGAGCCGTCCACCGAAGTGGACCCCCGCTTCGCCCTTCTGCAGTTCCCGATAGGACAATAGTCCCGACCGATCTTCGGTGGTGTTGACCGGGTAGTAGGGTTCGTCGTCACGGGTGGCGAACCGCGAGTACTCCCGCATGATGACCGTTTGGTCGGCAGGGTGGCGGTCGGCGCGCTCGGGGTGGAAGTGCTTGAACTCGTGGATGCGCGTATGCGGGACGTCCGCGTCGGCGTAGTTCATGACCGGGGTGCCCTGGAAATCGGCTACGTCGAGGACCTCTTCCTCGAAGTCGAGGGTTCGCCACGACAGTTCACCAGCCGCGAAGTCGAAGTACCGGTCGATGGGACCGGTGTACACGATGGGAATCTGCCCGACGGTGGCCGACCTGTTCAGAGGCTGTGTCTCATCGAAGAAGTCGGTATCGAGCTTCACCTCGATGTTCGGGTGGTCGGCCATCCGCTCGATCCAGGCGGTGTAGCCGTCCACCGGGAGTCCCTCCCAGGTGTCGTTGAAGTAGCGGTTGTCGTACGTGTAGCGCACCGGCAGCCGGCTGATGACCTCGGCGGGCAACTCGGTCGGATCGGTTTGCCACTGCTTTGCGGTGTAGTCGCGAATAAATGCCTCGTACAGTGGCCTGCCGATCAGGCCGATGGCGCGCTCTTCGAGGTTACGGGCTGTCTTCGGGTCGAACTCGCCAGCCTGGTCGGTGATCAGGGCCCGCGCCTGAGCCGGAGAGTACGCGGCGCCGAAGAACTGGTTTATCGTGCCCAGGTTGATCGGCAGGGGATATACGACTCCGCCGTGATTCGTGTATACGCGGTGCACGTAGGGCGTGAATGCTGTGAATCGATTGACGTACTCCCACACCGTCGCGTTCGAGGTGTGGAACAGGTGGGCGCCGTACCGGTGGACCTCGATCCCGGTGGATGCTTCGGCCTCGCTGTAAGCGTTGCCGCCGACATGCGATCGGCGATCGATCACCGTCACCTTGCGGCCAGCGCTCGCGGCGCGCTCCGCGATCGTGAGACCGAAGAACCCCGAGCCTACAACGAGAAGGTCCATGGTGGATCAGGCTTTCGATCGGGGAGCCGCACAGCGGCGGCTCAGTGCGTGGTCAACCCCGGCAGTCTACCGGCGGCGTGCTGCGGAGCCCTTCAGCGGCTGCGCAGGGTCGGAACTGCCGTATCTACTACCATGATGCGTTGACCGAATGAAGGGGCGATCAGGCACATGATCGAGAGCTGGTCGACTGCGATCGCGCCGTTCACCGTGGCGGTACTTGCGCTGATCATGCCCGGGGCGGTCATCGTCGCCGCTGGCTGGGGAATCCGAAACGCGAGGACGCTGCTGCTCGTACCCGCGATCTCGGTGGCCGTCATCGGCGCGGCTGCCGTCCTCGCGCCCTTGGTCGGTGTGGGGTGGTCGTTTCTCCCCGTGCTCGCGTTCACGGTCCTTATCGGGGCTATCGCATACGGTCTGCGGCGGCTCGCCCGCGGATTCGTGAGCCCCACCGACGCCCCAAAGCTCCTATGGTGGGCTGGCGGCGCAGTCGCGAGTGCCTTCGTCGTGATCTCAGCACAGCTGGTGTGGGCCTTTGCAGATCCCGCCAATATTGCGCAGCGGTTCGACGCGATCGTTCACCTCAACAGCGTGCGATACGCGGTTGAAACAGCCAACGCGTCAGCATTCAACATTGGCGCCACCTCTGACATCACGTTCTACCCCAATGCCTGGCATGCAATCGCCTCTCTGGTGTCGGTCGCGACCGATGCGACCGTGCCCATCGCGGTCAACGTGACGAACATCGCCGTATCGGCATTGCTCTGGCCTGCGTCAGTAACCGGGTTGGCTCTTGCCCTCGCCGGAAACCGCGCGGCGGTGGCCCTGTCTGCCGCGGTGTTGTCCACGGGGTTCGGCGCTTTCCCCGCCCTGTTCTTCAACTGGGGAGTCCTGTACCCCAATGCGACCGGATACGCGGTGGCACCCGCGGTCATCGCCGTCGCGATACGGCTCGGACGAGATCCCCGCGCTCTAATCCTGCGTGACGTGGCACTGCTCCTGCTTCTCGCTGGCGGCGCATTTCTCGCGCATCCCAACGCGCTGCTTGTCGCCTACGCGCTTTCCACTCCCCTGGTGCTGATCCAGCTGCTGCAGCACGCCCTCCAAACGCGCACGCTTCGCACATCTGCGCTAACTGGCGCGGGCGCAGCCGCGCTGCTCGCTTTTGGGCTCGTCCTGTGGGTCGCTGGACGGACATCCGCGGAGCATTCCGGCTGGGACAGATGGCAATCCGCTGCTCAGGCACTCGGCGAAGGACTTCTCGTTGCGCCGCGGGGTTTCGCGCCAGCCTTCGTAGCTGCGGTGCTTGTGGGCGCCGCGGTGGTTGCGATCGTTCGGCGTCCATCATTGTTCGTCGTCGCCGTGCCGTTCGCGGTCACCGTGTTCCTCTTCGTTATTGCATCGGGTACGCCCCGCGAGTTCTTCCTCCGGGAAGCGCTCACCAATCCCTGGTACAACGACGCCAATCGTCTGGCTGCCATGCTCCCCCTGGGGATGATCCCGCTCGCAGCACTCGGAGGCGCGCACCTTTCTGATTACGTCCGTCTCCTGATGCGTTCGTGGTCCTGGAATCGGAGCGCGCAAGGCGTGACCATCGTCGCGATGGTCATCGTCTTCGTTGTGTCGGTGACCGCTGCCGGCAATGTGCGCGGCGCGCTCGCACAGGTCAAGGAGGCCTACTCCTCGACTCCAGACTCTCTCCTTCTGAGCCCGGATGAGCGCGCGCTGCTCGAGCGCCTCGGCACCGAGGTACCCGAGGATGCCTTGATCGCGGGCAGCCCCCGCACCGGAACCTCCCTCGCTCTCGCGATCTCGGGGCGCGACGTCACCGAAATGCACGTGTTCGGCACGCGGAGCGATGACGAACTTTTCCTTGATGCCCACCTCCGTGATATCGACCAAGATCCGCGCGTGTGCCAGAGCATCCGGTCGCTGGGAGTCGACTACGTGCTTGACTTCGGCGATCGCGACATTCTCGATAGCGCCGAAGGCACGAAGGCATACGCCGGCATCCAGAATCTGAATCCCGGCGAACACCTCGAACTCGTCGATTCGCAGGGCGACGCACGGCTGTTCCAGGTCGTGGGTTGTTGAGCATGACCCGACGCGATATCGCCATCGTCTTCGACTGTCTCTACCCGCTCACCAAGGGTGGCGGGGAGCGCCAATACGACGCGTTCGCCCGTGACCTCGTCAAGCGCGGCGAGCAGGTCGAGTACCTCACGGCGCGCCAGTGGGAGGATGCGTCACCACAGGCCCCGTACCGCGTCGAGGCGATCACCGGTCGGCTTCGTCTGTACGACGACGCAGGCGTGCGACGTAGCGCCGCGGCACTGCGATTTGCCACTGGCGTATTCGGGGCGCTCCGGCGCCGACGGCGCAGCACCCGCGCTGTCATCGTCAGCGGCCTACCGGTACTCAACGTCTTCGCAGCGCGCCTTGCCCTCGTACGCTCGCGCAACCCGCTCATCGTGGACTATCTGGAGGTGTGGGGCCGATCGCAGTGGATGGAATACACGGGTCGGGTGATGGGCAGCGTCGCGTGGCTGCTGCAACGGCTCGCGATCGCGGCTACCCCAATCGCGACGTGCCACTCGCGACTGAGCGCCGAGCGCCTCCGTAGTGAGGGCTTCCGTGGCATCCTGCTGGTGAGCCCCGGTCTCATCGACGGCGCCGCAGCCGCCACGCCGCTGAGGCCAGCAGTAAAGCCTCCATTCGTGCTTTACGCGGGACGCCACATTGCCGACAAACGCGTCGAGTCTCTCCCCGCGGCGGTCGCGGCAGCCCGAACGGCAGTTCCCGACCTCGAACTCGTGATCCTCGGCGAGGGCGCCACGACGGAACAGGTCCGCGCAGAGGTCGCCCGCGTCGGTGGCACCGCGTGGACACGGATGCCCGGCTTTATCGAGCAGGAAGAACTCAACGATCTCATGGCAACAGCCGCATGCTTGACCAACCCCTCCCGCCGCGAAGGGTACGGACTGGTCGTCGTCGAGGCGGCGGCCCACGGTACGCCTGTCGTGCTTGTCGCCGACGAAGGAAACGCCGCGACAGAACTCGTGGATGACGGCGTCAACGGCTACGTTGCCGCATCGGACGACGCCGCCGATGTGGCAACGGCGATCGTGGCGTGCGTGCGCGGCGGGGATCGACTGCGAGACTCGACCTACCAGTGGTACCAGGATGCGGTGCAGACCCGGACGATCTCCCAGACGATGGATGCCATCGTGGCGGCGATCGACGGATACCCCACCCCAGGCCACCCGAACAAAGGACACCTCCCGTGACCGCGACGAACGACGCAGCCGAACTCGAGCTGACGATCCTCATGCCGTGCCTCAACGAGGCCGAAACGCTCGAAGTCTGCATCCGCAAGGCACAGGGCTTTCTCGAGCGGTCGGGCATCGACGGCGAGGTACTCATCTCTGACAACGGCAGCACCGACGGCTCCCAAGAGATTGCGCAGCGCCTGGGCGCCCGTGTGTCCCACGCCCCTCTGCGGGGATATGGTGCCGCGCTCATCAACGGAATCGAGAACGCCCGCGGTCGTTACATCATCATGGGCGACGCCGACGACAGCTACGACTTCGAGAACCTCCAGCCGTTCGTCGACCGGCTCCGGGGCGGCGCCGACCTCGTGATGGGCAACCGATTCCGTGGCGGAATAGCTCCCGGAGCAATGCCCCCGTTGCACAAGTACCTGGGCAATCCGGTGCTCTCGGGAATCGGCGAGCTCTTCTTCCGCCCAAACATCGGCGACTTCCACTGCGGGCTGCGCGGATTCAACCGCGAAAGCATCCGGGATCTCGATCTGCAGACGACCGGTATGGAATTCGCCTCGGAAATGGTCGTCAAGTCGACCCTCACACGCCCCAAGTACCGTATCGAGGAAGTGCCGACGACGTTGAAGAAGGACGGCCGCTCGCGTCCCCCCCACCTGCGGAGCTGGCACGACGGATGGCGTCACCTGCGGTTCCTGCTGATCTTCGCACCGCGGTGGCTGTTCGTCTATCCGGGGCTCATCGCGTTCATTCTCGGAGGGCTCGTCGTCGGCGTCCTGTCCTTCGGTGGCGTACAGATCGGCTCCATCGGGTTCGACGTCACGACCATGGTCTACGCCAGTGCGCTGTGCGTGATCGGATACCAATCCCTGCTGTTCTTCTGGCTCACCAAGTTGTTTGCGACCGAAGGAGGTTTTCTGCCTTCGAGCGACCGGTATCGCAGAGTCGTCGCCAACTGGAGCGCCGAACGCGGACTGCTGCTCGGTCTGCTTCTCTTCCTCATCGGTATCGCGATCGGCATCGGTCAGGTCATTTGGTGGAGCAGCCTCGGATTCGGCCCCCTCGCGGCGACCGACGTCGTCAGAGTCGCGATCCCGTCAGCGCTGGGGATCATGCTCGGTTTCCAGACGATCCTCATGAGCTTCTTCTCCGGGGTCCTCACGACACCGCGTCGAAGCGTGCCGGATGACGCTGTCATCGAGAGCTGACCATTGTCCCAGCGGATCCTCGTCGACCTTCTCGGATTCACCGGAGCCCGAGGGGGCACCGAGACGTATGCACGAGAGCTCCTGCCGCGCCTGACTGCCATACTGCCCGAGGTGCAGTTCGCAGCGATCACAGGTCGCGCGGGCGCGGAGCGCGTTGCGGAGTTCTTCCCCGGTCGCATCCATCGGGTGAATGGGGTCGGAGCCGACCCCGCCAGCTGGGCCGCGGGAGCCGTGCTTGCAACGAACGCAATCGCCCGGCGAAACACGGCGGACCTCGTCTGGGCTCCGGCGAACTTCGGGCCGATCCGCCACGGCGTTCCGCGTGTCGTCACGGTCCACGATGCGATCTACGACGAAGTGCCGGGAGGCCTGCGAGACAGAGCGCAGCGCACAGCAACGGCCTGGCTGATGGGCCGATCAGCGCGGACCGCGGACGCCGTCATCACCGTCTCACACGCCGCCGCCACAAGCATTCGTGAGCACCTGGGGATCCCGAGCGAGAGGATCCACGTCGTACACAACGGCGCTGCTCCCCCACGGCCGGTGGCAGACCCCTGGGATGTCCTCGCACCGCTGAACATCCCGCCAGGGCGGCCCCTCGTCCTATCGACGGGAAACCGGATGCCGCACAAGAATTTCCCGGGGCTGCTGAGGGCGCTCTCGCAGATTCCAGCGCCGGATCGCCCCCTCACCGTGATAACTGGCGGCGGCTCACCCGATCCGTTGTCAGCCGATGTTCTGACCCTCGGCCTGCACGGCGATGTGATCCTGCCCGGATGGGTCACACCCGAGCAATTGGAAGCACTGTTCCAGGTGGCCACGTTGTACGTCTGCCCCTCGCTCGCCGAGGGATTCGGGCTGCCCGTCCTCGACGCGCTCGTGCGGTCGGTGGGTGTGGTGGCGAACGACATTCCAGTGCTGCGTGAAGTCGGTGGTGACGCGGTCAACTACGTCGACGCAACCAACCCGTCCCTCTTGGCCGCGGAGATTCAACGCTCACTCGGTGGGGCGGGAGCGGCTGGAGGCAGCCCCGAGAGTGCGCAGCGGGTCGGGCAGTTCACATGGGACAGGAGTGCCGCGGCAACCGCGGGTGTCCTCCGAAGCGCGATTGACAATAGGCGATTGACGTGAGCGCCGGGATCCGGCCTTCTTCCCCGTCGTCGCCGCCGCCACTGTGGCGGAGACTGGCGGGATTCACGCTCATCCCCGTAATCGCGGCAGTCTCTCCCCTCCTCGTCCTGCCGTTCGTCGCACAGAACGCCGACCCTGCGGGCTGGTCTAGCGCTCTCGCGGGAGAGGTCGTGGGAACGTTCGCCGCGATCTTCGTCGGCTACGGCTGGACCACGATCGGACCCGCGCTCATCGCATCAGCACCGAGCGACGCCGTGCGAGGGCGGCTTTATCGAGAAGCGCTTGTCGTTCGGGCCGCCACGACCGCATTCGCTCTGCCGGCGATGGCACTTGTCATTTGGCTCATTGCCACGCCCGGTTACGAGCTGCTCGCCATCCTGATGGGCGCCCAGGGCGCCCTCATCGCGATCTCCTACCAGTGGTTCACGATTGGTCTCGGCAGGCCGGGGGCCATCGCCTACTACGACGCGATACCCCGCCTGCTCGCGGCGATATTCGCGGCCGCAGTGATCGGCACCGGAGGACCGCTCGAGGTGTATCCGCTGAGCGGAATCGCGGTCACCGTTGTCGGCACCTCGCTCTACACCGCGCGCGTCCTTCCCCGCTACCCCGCACCGTGGCCACGATGGCGGGATGCACCGCGACTCGTGCGGTCCGGTGCACCCGTCACCGTTACGGATGCCGCGCTCGGGGTCTACGCCGCCGTTCCGACCCCGCTAGCAACCGTTATGTACCCGGGGGCTCCCGCGGCAGGATTCGCCACCGCCGACAAACTGATGAAGCTGGGGCAGTTCATTCCTCTCACGCTGGCCAACTCGCTACAGAGCTGGACCTCCGAGGTGGCCGGGCACGAGCGCTCCCGACGTATCAAGCGCGCCCTGCTCGCCCACGGCGGACTCGGCGTTGTGGGTGCCGTGGTGTTCATCGCGGTTGCGCCCTTCGTCAGCGAGGTCTGGTTTGACTCAGCGGTTAACGGCGAAGTCGTCGTTCCTCTTGGCATAGCGTTCGCCCTGTACTCGGTACGGACCTCGATGTCGCGCCATGCCCTTTTCCCTGAAGGCCGAGTCCGTCTTGTGATGACCGCGACCGTGATCGGAACCGCCGTGGGCGTCCCGGCGATGGTGGTCCTCGGCGTCCCGTTCGGGACCACGGGGATCGCGATCGGATACGCGCTCACGGAGGCTGTGACGACAGCGCTCATGATCCGAGAAACACGACGCGTAGTCACGGCGATCAGCGAGAGGCGGCCCCCTGTATGACCGCGGCGTCTCGCCCGTCACCCATCCTCCTGGTCGTGTCGACCCTGGGGCGGTTGTCCTCGCTCACCACACTCATGAATGCCGTCGTGCCACAACTCGACGAAGGAGACGAACTGGTCATCGTCGCGCAGGGCGAATTCGAGGCGGTCTATGACCTCGTGCGCTCCCACGAAACACAAACAGTGGGTACCCTCACCTTCACAACCTCCGAACGAGGAGCCTCTCGAGGACGAAACGCTGGCGTACGTAACCGACGAGCGCCTGCCACTGACCCCCTGGTCATGTTCCCGAATGACACGTCATGGTTCGCTGAGGGGTCACTTGAGGCCATCCGTCGGACGGCCTCAGTTCATGACCTCGCCGGGGTGCCCGTACTCGTCGAGGGCGCTCCTCGTTTCGTTCTCCCACACCCGGGCACGCCCTTGGACGCGCGGAACGTGTGGAGCGTTATCGAAATGGGGCTGGTGATCCGCCTGTCGCTCCTCGAGGCTGTCGGCGGCTTCGACGAGGCCATCGGGACTGGGGCGGACTCCCCCTGGCAGGCGGGAGAAGGCACTGACCTCATCCTTCGGGTTCTGAAGCAAAATCCAACCCTCGCGGATGAGATGGTGTGGGCGACCCACCCGCTGGCCTACGTGGGAGGTGTTGGGGAACGAACAGGCCTGAGCCGCTCGGAACGGCGGTGGAAGTTGCGGGCGTATGGGCGCGGTGTGGGGCGTGTTTACCGCGTGCACCCGTTCCCGATCTGGCAGCGCTTGGGCTTCGTCGCTGCCGGCCTCCTCATTGGCTTCCGTCGCCGCGCAGAGTACGGGGTTATGGACGGCGGCCCAGCCTTTCTCGGGAGACTAGAGGGGCTCATTGGTCGCACGTTAGGTGGTCGACACCCGGACGCGGCAGTGGCTCGCTAGCCAAGCCCAAGGCACTTCAGGGCAGAACGTGATCGTGACCATCGAACGGTGGGGTCCGTATCATTGACATCGTCAGGTCGCCGCCGCCGCCCGGCGGTCAGGTCCTATCGGGCGCTCTGGCAGCAGCGCGGCGTTTTCCCCGACGTGCAGGCTCTGTGAAACGATGACGGCGATGACTTCTTTCCCACCGAGGTTCACAGCACTCGATCAGACGCCGCGCGTATCCGTTGTGGTCCGAACGCGGGACCGCCCCCGCTACCTGAGGAGAGCGTTAAAGTCGATCACCGCTCAGACGATGGCACGGTGGGAGTGCATTATCGTCAACGATGGAGGCGACCCCACAGAAATCAATGAATTGGTCTCCTCGCTCCATACAGAGTTGAAAGATCGCGTCGTGGTCATTCACCATGCCGAGTCTCGCGGACGTTGGAAGAGCGCAAACGCCGGCGTCCTGGTGTCCCGCGCCGAATACCTCGTCCTTCATGATGACGATGACGCATGGGATCCGAAGTTTCTCGCGAGTGCGTGTACATACCTCGACGAGAATCCCGGCAGAGACGGCGTTGTATCCCGGACCGAAATCCGCTGGGAACGGCGAATCGGGGATGCGTTCGAGACGGTGCAGTCGGAGATCTTCCAGCCTCAACTTCAGGACCTGCTTCTGAGCGATGCGCTCTTGTTCAACCGCTACGTGCCGATCGGATTTGTGTACCGACGAAGACTGCACGAAGAGCTCGGACTGTACGACGAAAGCCTCCCCGTCGTAGGCGACTGGGCCTTCAACCTTCGGGTTCTCCAGCGTGGCCCTGTTGAGTTCCTCGGTGAGGAGCCCCTGGCGTTCTGGCATCAGCGCGCCGATTCCGACGGGCCGGAGGGCAACAGCGTCATCGGCAGTCGTGATACTCATGCTCGCTACGACGCTCTCATCCGAGATTCAGCGCTGCGCGAATATGTCAACGAGAACGGTCTCGGGCTAGCGCTCTACCTCACGAAGTTCATCGACAGTCGGCTCGTCGACGTCGAGAACGGTGTTCGGGCGGAGGTGGCCAATGCGCCGCTGTGGCGAGTGGTGAGATCGAAGCTGCGCAGACTGAGTGCGCATCTGAGACGGTAGTCCAGGGCCACCACAGCAGCACCCCGGTATGATTTGGGGCGCTCAACACCGACAGGACATCCACCGCATGACGACCGCCTCGATGGCCTCTCCGTCCGCATCGCGAAGGCCCGAAGCGCAGCCGCGACTAGCTCACGCGCGCACGGACATCCAGGCTCTACGAGCGTTCGCGGTCTCGGCTGTGGTGCTTTACCATGTTTGGCCCGGCGCCCTTCGGGGCGGCTATATCGGCGTGGACATCTTCTTCGTCATCTCCGGCTTTCTCATTACCTCGCAGCTGCTGAAGCGTCGCGAATCGGGGCGCATCGGGCTCGGCTCGTTTTGGACGGCGCGCGCACGCAGGCTCCTTCCCGCGAGCCTCACCGTCCTCGCTGCGAGCGCCGTGCTGACTCTCATGTTCGCTCCGGCGGTCGTCCAGTCGCAGTACCTACGCTCAATCCTCGGCAGCACGTTTTACATCGAGAACTGGGTGCTCGCGGCCGACGCGGTTGACTACCTGGGGCAGGACAATGCTCCGCCGATAACCCAGCACTACTGGTCACTGTCGGTCGAAGAGCAGTTCTACCTTCTGTGGCCGCTCATCCTGTTGGCCGCTGCGGTCGGCGCCGCGGGATTCGTCGCCGCACGCCGACGAACTCTCATCTGGATCGCGGTGATCGCCGTCGCGTCATTCGCACTGTCGGTCTATCTGACGACGACGTCTCCCGCGTATGGCTACTTCGCCACGTTCAGCCGGATGTGGGAGTTCGGCCTCGGTGCCCTCGTCGCCCTTCTCCCCGGCTTCGCACTGCCCGCGGTACCGCGGGCGGTTATGTGGGTGATGGGGTGGGCCGCCATGGCACTCCCGCTCCTCGCGTTCGGGCCCGACACCTCGTTCCCCGGGCCGTGGGCTCTGCTGCCGACCGCCGGTGCGGCCACCGTGATCGCGATCGGATCGACCGCACCCGCACGTCTCCTGGATGCCGCGCAGAGCAGCCGCCCCGTCCAGTGGGTGGGCGACCAGTCCTACAGCATCTATCTCTGGCACTGGCCGCTCATCATTATCGCGCCCGCGATTCTCGGCCGCGCCACCAACCTGCCGGAGAACGTCGCGATAATCGCGCTCACGGTCACCCTCGCGGCTGCAACCAAACGGTGGATCGAGGATCCCCTTCGCTTTGGCACGCCCAAACGGTGGAGACCGCACACAGTCGGACTCGTCTCGCTAATGGCGATGCTCCTCGTCGCGGCTCTGGCGATCGTGCCGCAGATCGTGTCGACGCAGGCCAGCGCAGAGCGGGAGGAACAGATCTCTGGCGAACTCACCGACTCGGCCGCATGTCGGGGTGCCAGCGTACTGCTATCGGCGGAGTGCGCAGCTCGGCAGGCAGACGCCGTCGCCGCGGAAGAAGTGGTACCAGCGCTCAGCGCACTATACGAAGACACCGGCGGTGCGTTCGCCTGCTATACAGCAGAACCGACAGACACACTAGTCACCTGCACATTCGGTTCCGATTCCGACGATGCCACGCGGATTGCGCTGACCGGCGACTCGCATGCCGCGATGCTCATTCCAGGGCTGCGCGAGATCGCCGACGAGCGAAACTGGCAGATCGACACATTCGTCGGGCGTGGGTGCGTATGGCTGATCTCAGATGTCAAAGACGAATGCACCGCTCGACGAACGGTCATCGATGAACGTCTGACAAGCGGTGACTACGATGCCGTGCTCGTGACAGCACGCAACGCCGACAGCTACTCGGACTCCACCCGCTCGTCTCTCGCGCAAGGGTACGCGCAGGCATGGGCGGGTGCCCTCAGCGTCGGGACTCAGGTCATCGCCCTTACCGATAACCCGCTGGTCCCGCAGGCGTCTGCGGACTGCCTCGCGACAGCGACAGAGTTCACACTTGAGACATGCGCGTTCGCCTTCGACCAGGATCTCGTGGCATCCGACCCCCTGCGCGCGGCGGCGGCAGCTGCCGGCGTACCCACTGTGGACATGATCGGCGCGTATTGCGCCGACGCCTCCTGCCCCATGGTGATGGGCGGTGTCGTCGTCTACCGGGATCTGCACCACATCACCGCGACGTTCAGCCGCACGCTGGCACCCTATCTCGCGCAACGGGTCGACGAGACGCTGACGTCGCCGAGAACCTAGGATGTCATGGTGAAGTCCCGTCACAAAGTCCTCGTCTTCCCGTCGTGGCGAGACAACCCCTACCTGAACATTCTGAGCCTCGCCCCGCGCACGGCAGGGTATGAGTTCATAGGCGCGACCCGCATCGATAGCCTTTTCGGTCAGGCTGAACGGCTGCACGCGGGTGATGTTCTGCACATCCACTGGACGTCACCGCTAGTACAAGATTCTCCCGACCACGCGACAGCGATCGCCCGCATCTCTAAGCTTGAGAAGCGCATCCCTGAACTCCTAGCAGCAGGAATACGCATCGTGTGGACCATTCACAATCGGCTGCCTCACGAACTCAAGTATGAGGAAGAGGAGTTCCGTCTGTACCGGTTGCTCTCAACAAGCGCCAGCGTCGTACACATCATGAATCCGAGCACCGCCGACGTGCTCGACGAGGTCTGCACAATCGCGTCGGAGAAGATTCGGGTGATCCCTCACCCGAGCTACCAGGGAATCTATCCCGCGAGCCCGCATCCGACATCGGCTCGAGCCGCATTCGACCTCGGCGCGGACGACATCGCGGTCCTGTTCCTCGGCCAGATCCGTCCCTACAAGGGGATCGACGTGCTAGTCGACGCGGTGACCCGGGCCACCGATGCCGAGGCTGACGCCCGTGTCATACTCCTCATGGCCGGCACAACGAAAGAGACCCCGCCGGAGGAGATCCAGGCGCTGATCCCGGACCGCGTGGAGTCTCGCCTCCACCTTGAATTCGTCGACGACGCGGATGTGCCGCAGTGGTTTGCCGCAGCCGATCTCGCTGTCCTCCCCTACCGCGCCATCTTGAATTCCGGAAGCGCCCACCTCGCCGCAACGTTCGGTGTTCCGGTGGTCCTTCCTGACGAACCTCACCTACGAGCGCAGTTCAGGGAGGACAGATGGGTTCGTTTCTTCGACACAGACAACGCCGCAGTCGACATCGCACGGCTGATTTCCGATCGCGCCTACCTCGGGTCCTTGACGAAAGATGACTTCGCCGAGTTCAATGCCCGGTTGTCCCCGTGGCACATATCAAACCAGTACCTCGACGTTCTCGAGGGGCTCACGCAGAACCACACGACGGTGTGACGCCGGGACGAACACTCAATGTCGCGCGCTCAGCGTCGCCCAGTTCGAACGCGCTCCACAATGAGCGCGGCACCGTTCCGCAGCCACCATGCAGCGCGGCCGAAGCGCTTATGCGGGACACCGTAAAGGCGCGCCTCGGCCGCGCGCAGAGGTCGTGGCACATAGCCAGCAATCGCGGCTCCGATGTCTCGAGCGTGCGCGCGAAGAGTCTTGCCCGAGTGATTTTCACCCGTATCGACGTGATATACCGCTCCGCGGAAAGGCAGCTCGCGTATTTCCCACCCACGCTCCTGGAGCCAGGCGACGGCATTTCGATGGGCTCCCATGATCGCCGTCAGGGTTTCGCCGTAGGCGTCGAGAACATCGGACTGTGAGGCTGTGCGTTCAAGATCCTCCGGCACGCCATACGCTTCGATCGGCAGGATCATCGAGGTGCCGCAGGTCCGATTGAAGCGCGAAATCGGCATCGCCTCGCCGGTCGCGCTCGAGTACATCCATCCACTTTCGAACACCCAACCCACCTTGTCGGGGCTGCGGGTCGCGAACGCGGCGAGCGATCGATGGACGAAATCATCGGCATCGAAGATCATGACTTTCGACGCCCCCCGCCGTCGCGCCTCGACGAGTCCGATCCCAATCTTGGTGCCTTTGTCTCGAACGAATGCATCACGCCCCGCGTGAGGCCCGTTACTCCGCGCGGGAGGAGGAAAATCGACCGGCACGAACACGGTATTCCTCGGCAAGTTCTTCGCCGGCCGACGATTTCCAACGACGATCGAGATCCAGTCCTCGCTGTCTTGGGCGGCGACGGATGCCAAGGTCTGGTGGAGAAGGAGTTCCACGCGGTCGTAGTCAGCCGAGTTGTCGGGGTGTCGCAAGGAGGTGACGAACGCGATCACTGGGCGGTCACCTCTCGCAAGAGGCGGCTCGCCTCATCGAGGTTGCTGGCGAAGTGTGCAGTCGAGAACTCTCCGCTGTACTCGTTGAACACAGGTGCTACCTTGCCGTAGGTCTGATCCAGGACGACATGCGGCACGCCAAGCAAGATGGCAAGGACGTGCGCGTGGAGCCGATCGACGACCGCTGCGCGTGCGCCCGCATAAAGCGATCTCGCACTGCGAAGGTTCGATCCTGAAATGAGCCGCAGCGCAGGCCCCATCAGCGCCTGTCCAGCGCCTCCCCCGTGGCGTCGGTCGCGCGCGAAATGACCGAACCTCATTGCTCCCCGACCCAGGCGGCCGGTAATCCTCGATGATCCTCTGGGGTTCCAATCCTCTATATCAACCGCGAACCGGGAATAAGACCACATGTCACCCGCTGCTCGCAGTCCTGAGGCCGATTCCCGATCAGCTCGCGCAATCACAAGCACTCGGTCGCGCGCGCCAGTGGTCGCCAGGGGCCGAGGCTCCCAGCCGAACGCCGCGTCCTCACAGTAGGTGAACCTCACGTCAGGCATGAGCGCTTCCGCCCGTGCAAGGGAATTTCGATCCCTCACCATGACTTGGTAGTCGGGATGATCGCGAAGCGTGTCGTTCGTGGTCCGAGCCCTCTCGTGCGAATGGTAGAAGATCGACTGCGGCAACACGATGATCGGATAGTCGCGCACCGCGCGCGCAACACGCTCGCGGTGGAGTTGATGGCCCGCCCACACATCGCCGAAGTTCCCACCTCCGTGCATGAGAACGACGCCCTGCGGCATCCGACGGCGCATGTACTCGGGATCAAATCCCTCAATGTCAGAGATGTACCTCACTCGTACGCCGAGCGAATCAAGGTATGCGAGCTCACCGGCAAAGATCAGTGAATCACCGGCATTTCGCTGATTCGGCGCGTCGAGGATCGCCGCGTCCTTCGCGCCGCGCAGCGCACTCGACCATCGCGCGCGGGTTCGCGCACGCAGCTGTTCGAGGGCGCCCCTGTCGGCCGCGGTGATCATCGGCGAAACGCCTGACGCCCGATCGTACGCACCCGCGATCGAAGAATGATTGCGCCGCGCTTCACGGCGCGAATCGTCCAATGCCGCCGCCTGTCGATGATGAGGGATCCGCGCACTTCCCGATAAAGGAACGCATCCATCGCGAAGTACTCCGGCAACGATCCTCGGAGTTTGGCCGCGGCCGCGGAAGCCGTCGTGGGTTCGAACAGTACCGGCGTCACCGGCCGCCCCAGCGGCAGGTCGGCCGCATCGAAGACGGCGTGCCACTGGTAGTGTTCCCCCGCCACCGCCCACTCGACGCTGCGCGGATTCACCCACGGGCTACCTTTGCTGGCGCCGTCGTACATCATGACTGTGACGCCGACGCCGAGCATGCTCGACCCGGTCAACGTGAGTTCGTTCCCGCCATTCACACTCGTGATCACCGGTGACGCGCGCTCCGCAAGCGAGTCACTCATTGTGGTTTCGGCCGCAGAGACTAGACCCGCGAATGCACGGCCGAAGAACTTTTCGCAGCGTTCACGGAGCGCCCTAACGCTTTGTGACGTTCCGACTTCGACGGAGAGACTGAGGAGGTCAACCTCTACGGCCTCCGCGAGGAGCCGTGACTCATAATCGTTGATGAGATCGGGATGACGGATGAGCGCATCGACCAGCGCCGACCAGCGGTCAGCGATTTCATCGCCACTCGTGGCATTGACCTTCGCCGCCAGTCGGGAGGAGGCACGTGCAGCAGCCATCTCCGCACGCCCCGCGAGGAACAAGGTCAGCTTCTTGAGCGGATCGATTCTTGCTGGAGGGGGAGCCACCGCAGCAAGGAGATCGCAGATCGCCCGCGAGACGACGGCGTCGTCTGCCATCGGCTGCGTCCACGCCGCGAGGTACTTACTGACATGGACGAATCCATCGCGATCGAAGACCAGCGTGGTAAAGATGTCGTTCAAGCGGTCATCGTGAGCCGCCACGAGGAGCTGAGCACACTCAACCTCCTGGCGGAGATAGCTCAAAGTCGAGCTCCCACTCGGCGACCGAGAGGTCATCGACGAAGTCCCGGGGCGTTCCCGGTAGAGGTAAACGACATCGCTCACAACATCAATACGTCTCGCGAGCAGGTACGCCTCGGTCATCGGCACGATGTCGTTAGATCGAGGAACATCCGGAAACCGGATGTGCCGACTCTCCCAGAATCCGCGGGAGAACATCTTGTTCCAGCAGGGTCTGCTCAACACGAGCGACGGGCTATCGGTGAGCGTGGTCTCGCTGGGCGCCTCACGATAGGCGGCCATGCTGGAGGTCGGATGCCACGTGTCGGTAGGCGAAAACTTCAGGTAGTCGCCAATGGCCATGTCCGAGCCGGTTCTCTCCAAGGAGTCCAACATGGCGCGGTACGCACCGCGCGGGACAAGGTCGTCACCATCACAGAACACGAGATACTTTCCCCGTGCGTGGTCCACTCCAATGTTGCGAGCAGAACCTCCGCCTCGGGTCGCAGACTCGATCAGCGTGACTCGACTATCGGAATCGGCGAAGGCGCGTACTCGGTCAACGGTGTCATCGGCTGAGTGATCGTCCACGACAATGACTTCGAGGCCCTCGATGTCCTGAGCCAACACGGACTCAAGTGTCTCGGCGACCCAGGCGCCGACGTTGTGCGTCGGGATCACGACAGACACGAGCGTTCCGGGCTTCGAAACGCGCGTGCGCATGTGGCGAAGATCCACGCCCAACGCACCGGCGTCCTCCCGGGTTATCCCTTGTTGAGGTGTACCCGCGCGGACAATCTGCTGCAGCCGAGTGAACGAGGCCGTGAAAGCGGGATCCATGTCACGACCTACCGCCTCCATCGCCGTGTCAATCTCACGCAACGCCTCGTGATGGCGCATTACGATTCCTCCGCCAATCGGCGCCACTGAGTCGTCTCTTTCGCGTGTTCCCGTCCATAGGTCTGACGGGAATGCTCCCCGCAACGCGGCGGCGTCGAACTCAGCCAGCGGCATCGGCCCCAGGTCTAGCGCGTCATCGAGATCGCGCGCCATCCGCACGTTTCCCCGGCCCACGCCAAGGAAGTAGTCGACGTACTTGAAGGGGTGCTCGTGCCGGGAAAGCATCCCCCGGCACGGAACTCCGAACGCATCCGCAATGATGATCGCGTGCAAGGAACTCGCAACGACGAAGTCGGCCCGAAGGATCTGATCGATCACCTCGAACGGGTCGGCACGGGGATCGACGACCATCTCGCTCGGGGCGATGTCAGCCATGTCGTTTAAGTTTGGGACGACGATAATTCCCGACGGAGACGTCGCTCGCGAAAGATGTGGAAACAGTGATGGCAACAGCATCGCTGGATCCCCGAACTTTCGCGAGACATCGTGGCCTCGTGCGAGGAGAGCCGCTCGCGTCAGCGGACCTCGCACTGACCGAATGTCCAGTTGCGCGGGAATGAGCTGCCGGAAGACCTTGCCGTTCACGCCGGCCCCCCACACGACATCGCCCCGCTCGGCATAATGCATGACGCTGCCGACCGAGATCAGACGCCGAGACTCCCGGCGAGCCGCACGGTCATCAAGACCGAGCGAGCGCAACATCTCACGAACGATGAGGGGTCCGAGCTCATCACCGAAGTTCTGCGTGCGCGCATCGGATGAGGGTCGCCACCGGTAGCAAGTGACTCCGTTTACATCGACCTCTTGCTGCGTGTAGCCCGGATCATGGCTCATTTTCGCATCCTCACGTAGCCAGCCGCGCGACCGCATCGTCAATCGGACCGTCGAAGATCTTCTTGCCCCTCTTGATCACGATGCCCCGCTGGCAAAGTTCGCTGATCGTCTTGGTGTCGTGACTGACCACGAGCATGGTTACACCCCGCGCTGTGAGCTCACGAATCTTGGCGTAACACTTCGCCCGGAACGGAGCGTCTCCGACCGACAGGACCTCATCAACGAGAAGAATGTCCGCGTCCGCGTGGATCGCCACTGAAAACGCCAGCCTCATGAACATGCCAGACGAGTAGTGCTTCACTTCCTGATCAATGAACTCCCTGATCTCGGAGAAGTCCACGATGGCGTCGAAGCGCTCGTCAATCTGTTTGCGATCCATCCCGAGGATCGCCGCATTCAGATAGACATTCTCACGCCCCGAGAGATCCGGGTGGAATCCGGCTCCCACTTCGATCAAACCGGCAACACGGCCTCGCGTGAGCACGCGGCCTTCGTCCGGTTCTAACACCCCTGAGATGAGCTTGAGCGTGGTGGACTTCCCGGATCCGTTCAGGCCCATCACTGCGATTGCCTCGCCCGCCCCTACCTGAAAGGACACCCCATCGAGTGCATTGAAAGTGTCAGCGCGCACCTTCTTGCCCTTCACCCAGCCGACGAACGCCTCCTTGAAGGAATGAGAGTTGCGACGCAGGAATCGCTTGGATACCCCGTCCACCACTATGCAAGGGTCATCGGCGGTCGCGAGAATCTGGTCGCTCATCACAGGTCCTGTGCAAACGTTCGTTCGAAGTGGCGGAAGACAATCTGTCCGATCACCATCGACGCCAAGGCGAGGATTGCGGCAACCAGGATGATCAGACCGAAATGTGGGGGCGCTGCCGACGGTTCCGCCACGGTCCCGTCCCAGAACCCGATGTGGAATAACTCCACTGCAACCGTTACCGGGTTACTCATGTAGGCGTAGAAGGCCCCCGGTACCCCATTCAGAGCGTCTGCCACCAAGATCCATGTGTAGAGCACCGGAGAAGTCCACGTTGCGAACATCTTGATGAGATCCACGAAATTCTGTGCGTCACGGAACCTCACATTCAGACCGCTGAAGAAGAGGCCAAGCCCCAGCGCGAACACGACGACGAGAACGAGCGCAAGCAATACACCGCCCAGTGCCAGCAGCGACGGAGCCCAGCCGACTAGCACACACACAAGCAGCAGAATCGCGAGCTGCGGCAGAAAGTGGATGAAGGCGACAACAACGGCGGCGACCGGGAATAGTTCACGCGGAAGGTAGATCTTCTTGACCAACGCACGGTTGTCGACGATCGAGTTCGTTGCGTTCCCGAACGCCTCCGTAAAGAGGTTGACCACCACCACCCCGGAGAAGAGGTAGATGGCGAAGTTCGGAACATCGCGATGGAACTGCAGGATCACCCCCATGACGAAGTAATAGATGAGGAACTGGGCCGCAGGCTTCACATACGACCACACCCAGCCGAGGACGGAATTCCTGTACCGTGTCGCGGTCCCCTTGCGCACAAGCAGCCGCAAGAGGTAGCTCCAACGGAAGATGTCGAGTATTCCTCGACCCCGACCAGGCACATCGAACTTCGAGAGATCGATCGGCGTTCCGAGGCTCACGTTCACCACTCTCTTACTATGGGCAAAAGTGCCCCGTAGAGCTTACTTCACCGACTTCTCCGCGAGATCCCACGGCGCTCAGCCATTCAAGGCCGCGTCGTCTGTGCCGCCGAGGACCGTGACCGTCTCA
>NZ_DBHD01000038.1:5928-6524 GCF_002296025.1 Microbacterium sp. UBA837 | reverse complement strand
CATTGTTCGCAGCCACACACACCTGAGATATCCCGACCGGCAACGACACCTCCACATCGAACGCATGTGCCGACCCGTACCCGGGGTAACTATCTGCCAAGTACGCCCACGAGATATCCGCAGCCGAACGGAGAACCGTCTCTCCCCCCGACTTCACACGGATCGTGACCGGATCCGCAGTATCAGGATCGATCACCCACCCCTTGACCCGCACACCGCCCGGTGAGACGACCCAATCCGTGATGTACCCGAAAGGATCCCCACCGAGAACCGTGACCGTCTCACACCCCAACGTCCGATTCACCCCAGAACCCACATTGTTCGCAGCCACACATAACGTATGCATACCCGGCGACAACGCAAGCTCCGCCTCGAAACCATGGGCGGAGCCATACCCGGCGTACTCTCCCAGATCCGAACGCTCCCCATCCGCAGTCACACGAACAAGTTGCGTTGAACCATCCTTAATACGCACGCTCGTCGCCCCAGAAGTATCCGGGTCAATAACCCACCCGGAAACACGGACACCACCAGGCACCACCTCAATCGGATCAACACCACCGATCGGGTCACCGCCGAGGACCGTGACCGTCTCA
>NZ_DBHD01000038.1:0-5575 GCF_002296025.1 Microbacterium sp. UBA837 | reverse complement strand
CATTGTTCGCAGCCACACACACCTCTACGGGGATGGGGCCCAGCTGAATCTCTGTATCGAAGCCATGTCTCGTCCCGTACGTCGGAATGACCCCCGCGAGGGCGGCGACGTTGATGTCCGCGTTGGCTCTCTCGACGCGCTCCGCACCGACCTTGAATCGGAGGCTTATCGGCTCAAGAGTCTCAGGATCAACGGCCCACCCAGACACCCTGACGCCGGTCGCGGTGGGTTCCCACACGACATCACCGAAGGGATCCGTGCCGGTGGGAACGATCTCCGCGCACCCAATCGTCCGATTGGTGCCCGCCCCCGTGTTGTTAGCGGCTACACAGACCTGTTGCGAACCCGGCGCGAGTGGGACTTCAACATCGAATCCGTGCATTGATCCAAAGTACGCGTACTCACGCGGCAGTTCCGGTGAATCAATATCTGCGCTTCCCCGGGTCAAGAGGACTTCGTTGCTCTTAACCCGAAAGCTGACGGGGCCGTTCGTGTCGGGATCCACTATCCAGCCCGTGACGCGCACTCCCCTGTTGGTCAGAGTCCAGCCTGACACCTGCCCCACCGGATCGCCTCCGATGGAGTGCGTCGATCCGAACCAGTCGGTGAAGTAATTGAAGAAGTTGCGGTTGCCGTAGCTGGAGCAGCCGTCCCCCTCGCCGTATCCAGCCCGCAGCGCTGCTGCGTTCGGCTGGTACGGCGTGTAGTAGTAAAGGTTCGCCGTTGCCTGGTTCTCGATGTACACGGGGCTTCGACCACACCCGGTATTGGGGTGATATTGAACATTCCAGGTGTTGCCAGGTGCGTACCACGTGAAGTAGTTGCTGGTGCCCGGCGGGTTGGCGTAGCGCTTCATCTGACGGGCGCCGCCGTAGACCTGATTGAACAGCCCGTAGTAGGCAGTGTCGCACGCCGCAGTGTCGGGGCATCCCTGCCCCATCGCTGCCTGATAGGCCCACGAACTCGGAGCCGTCGAGGTGATCAACCCCTGCTCCTTCTGGAGCATGACGATGATGACCTGGGGGTTGATTCCGCAAGCCTGCGCGACCTTATAGATGACGCGGGAGGCACGCTCCATTCCGCCGCCCGAGTAAGCCCCGCACATTGGATCCGCTGCAATCGACCGGGTCTGAACGTAATAGTCCTTGAGGCACGTATACCCCGAACGACAGGAGGACACCTTCGACTCTAGGAACGACTGGATCTGCGCCTCAGACAGCGTTGAGGAGTCGAAGAATACGGCGTCGCTCACGATGTTTCCTGGGCGGAACTGGCTCAAGTCGGCAGTCTTGGCGATGTTCGAATCCACCCGAGACGGCACTGAAACCGAATCAACGGTGGCCGCAGCAGAAGGAGCGACCGAGACCAGGCCCGCGCCGATCAAGGCGAAACTCGCCACCGCAGCCCAGAAGCGAAGGTTCGCTCGCGGACTGCGTCGTGCGCGCGCGGGTAAAGGTCGAGCCATGTTACTAGTGTGACGCAAGTCTACTGAGCGGGCCCTGTGACACCCCGCTCTGCTGGCTAGAGATCGGCGTGCAGTTGCCAGACGCGGTCGCCGGCCTCGCGCCACGAAAAGCCGCGGCCGCGGTCAGCGGCGAGAGTCGCAGCCCGAGTGTGGTCGGCGTCAACAGCAAGAAGTGCCGCAAGGGATGTCGCGAGCGCGTCAGCGCCACCTTCAACAACGACCCCGCCGTCCCCGATGAGTTCCCGGTTAGCCGCGGATGCCGCGTTAAGGACCGGGATCCCGAGCACGAGCGCATCGAGCGTCCGCCACCCGTAGGTGGGCGTGATCCGGGGAGCGAGCACCACGGATGCCGAAGCCAGTGCCGCCGCGCGGTCTGCGGCATCCAGAGCCGAGAGGAAAACGACCGAGCCGAGCACGGCCTCCGCATCCGACGGCGCGTCGAGGACAACCACCGGCGCGTCCGGGACCTCCCGCCCGAGCGCGGCTACCAGCTCGCCCAACTCGGCTGCTGAGAGCCCGGCGGCGTCGACAACGACCGCACCCTCAGGCACCCCCAGGGTCCGCCGGCGTCCGACAGCGTCGCGCGGCTCAGCGAAGCCCTCCGGAGCGGCGCCGGCGATTACCCTGATTCGCCCGCGCAGTTTCGTGCGCGCGGCGAGTTCGTCGGCCATGGCGTGAAGCGGGACGACGACGGCATCCGCGTGCTTCTCAGCGCGCTTCAGCATCGCGCGATGCCACGCAACGGATGCCTTCGAAACGCGTTCCGGATGGGTCCAGGGCGTGAGGTCCCAGATGGTGACGACGGTCTGTTCGTGATTGTGAACGCGGTCGTGACGCACGAGCGGCGCGAAGAGCGTCGGCGAGTGCAGCATCCCACCGCCAAGGCCGCTGGGCAGGCCTAGGGAGAGCGCGGTCGACAGCTCGCGGCGCGGGATCGGGGAAGACTCGACGCCGGCGAGACCTTCGAGTGCCCGCACCTCGGCGAGCGCGTCCTCCCCAGCCGCCGGAACGACCCCCGCGACCTCGCACCCGCGTGGTGCGGCCGCGATCAGGGCACAGGTCAGCTCCCGCGACGCCATCGCGAGGTCTGGATCGGTAGGCGCGACCAGTTGGTCGAGAACAACACGCAATGTCGTCGTCACAGATTGGAGCCTCTTCGTCGAGCCGAACGCCTCACGCGGCGGGCGTGGGCGTGGGTGTCGGCGGATGCAGCGCCTGCTGCAGGTAGTCCTGGATGAAGGCAACATCATCGGCCGAGAGTTCTTCGGGGATGATGCCGATGCCGCCCACGCCCGAGGGAGTGAGCTCGATGGTGGTGACCGGCTGCTCCTTCGACTTGAGGGCAAGCTCGGCGAAGTACGGAACCATCGACTGCGGGATGTCGGTCTGCACGATAGCCGTGCCGGCGTCCAGCACCTCGTTGAACCGATTGAGGACGTTCATCGGCGTGAACTGCGCGAGGATCGCCTCCTGCAACTGGCGTTGGCGCAGCATCCGATCCCAGTCATTCGTGGTGTACCGAGAGCGCGCGTACCACTGCGCCGTGTCACCGTCCATGTGCTGGAAGCCCGGCTCGATCCAGCCGATTGCCCACTCCTCCGCGGGCTGCCCGTCGTAGGAGGGCCCGCCGCCCTTTGGAAGCCGCTCGGTCACGTCGATGTCGACGCCGCCGAGCGCATCGATGAGGGCGGCGAAGCCGTGCATGTCGATGAAGACGTAGTACGGGATCTCGATCCCGAGCAGCCCCTCGGCGGCATCCTTGGTCGCCTCGATGCCCGGTCCCGAGCCGTTCGCGACGGCATCCGGGTACAGTGCATTGCCGTCACGGCATACTTCCACCTCGGTGAGCAGCTGGTTAATGCCACTCCCCCACCCACAGACCGGATCGGAATGGCCGCTGTGTCCATTCGGGTAAAGATCCTGCATGGGGCCGGGCGCAAACGGAACGTTGACCATGTCACGCGGGATGCCGGTGATGGTGACGGCGCCGGTGTCTGCGTTGATCGAGGCGACCGAGATGCTGTCGTAGCGCATCGAGTCGCGGCCCTCACCGCTATCGGCGCCGAGCAGCAGGATGTTGTAATAGCCGTCCGATGGCGGCACCGACGGCCCTGACTCGGCGAAGATCGCACCAAACGAGTCGCGCACACCACCGAGTCGATCGGATGCCCAGACCACGCCGCTGCCGGCGAGAACGAGCGCCCCGACACCGACGAGCGCGACGGCGAATCGCGTGATCGACCCGGTGCGCACGAGCCGCACGAGCCGCAGGGTATCGATCGTGAGGATGATCCACAGCAACAGATAGGCGAACAGCAGCGCCTGCACCCCGAGCAGCACGAACCAGTTCGTGGCGATCGCGACGAACGCCTGCTGCCAGAGAAGGAGCGTGACGATCGATACCGCGATCAACGTCCAGCCGAAGAGGGTCGCGCCGAGCCCGAACCGACCGAGTCTCCGGTTCCCCGCGAGAACCTGCGCCGATCCCGGGATCACGAAGTTGAGAATGAGCAGCCACCACGCCCGACGCGTCATCATCGGCCGCGATGCGGTGTTCGGGTAGCGCAGCGGCCGGTTCTCGATGACCGGTCGCCGCGGCGACGGCCGGGATCCGGTCATCCGCGGGGGGCTGGCGACACTCACAGCGCCTCCTTGAGCCGCCGGTTCTTCTCCTCAACGACACCCTCGAGATCGCGCGCGTAGGTCTCGATCGCATCGGCGTGGGCGGGATCGGCGATTCCCAGCATCCGCACCGCCAACAGCCCTGCGTTGCGAGCACCGCCGATCGACACTGTTGCCACCGGGATGCCAGCGGGCATCTGAACGATGCTGAGGAGCGAGTCCAACCCGTCGAGGGTGGCCAAGGGAACGGGAACGCCGATGACCGGAAGTGCCGTGACCGAGGCGAGCATGCCGGGCAGGTGAGCTGCCCCGCCGGCGCCGGCGATGATGACACGGATGCCGCGCCCTCGCGCCTCGCGGCCGTAGGCAACGAGCTTGTCGGGTGTGCGGTGGGCGGAAACGACCTCGACCTCGTGGGGTACGCCGAAGTCCGTCAGCGCCTGAGAGGCGTCGCTCATGACGCGCCAGTCGGAGTCCGAGCCCATGACGACACCGACGAGCGGGGCAGGGGAACTGTGGAGCGCAGCGGTCACCGGACCAGGCTAGGGTGCATGGCTGGGGATTGCCCGGAACGGCACCCCCGAAGGGAGAATCTGTGACCGAGTCCACCGCTTCCGCCCGAGGGAACCTCGACATCGACGCTCTGCTGCACGCCCGCTACGGCGATGCGGCTCCCGCGCTGACCGAGTCGGCCCTGCGCGACTCGGCAACCCTCGCGGGGCTGCTTCATCACCACACTGTGCGCCACTTCACTGACGCACCAGTCAGCGACCAGGCGATCACCGCGATGCTCGCTGCCGCCCAGTCGGCGGCGAGTTCCTCGAACCTGCAGCTGTGGAGCGTCGTTGAGATACGGGATGCCGCGACCATGCGCGCTCTCGTGGACGAGGTGGGTACGAGCACCTTCGTCGCCGACGCACCCGTCATCCTGCTGTTCATCGCGGACTGGGCGCGGGCCTCGGCAATCGCGGCGGCCGAAGGTGCAGCCGATGAGGCGGCGGACTACCTCGAATCCACCCTTGTCGCGTTCGTCGATGCTGCTCTCGCCGCACAGAACGCCGTCGTCGCGGCGGAGTCGCTCGGGCTCGGCACCTGCTATCTCGGTTCGGTTCGCAACAACCCCGAGCGCGCCGCGGAGCTGATCGGCCTCCCCGACCGGGCGATGGTGGCGTTCGGCCTCGCTGTCGGGTATCCCGATCCCACCGACACCGCGGGGATCAAACCGCGCCTCGCGCCGAGCGTCGTCCATTCCCGCGAGCGCTACTGCCCCATCACGGATGCCGACGTCGCCGCCTACGACGCCGAGATCGCCGCGTACCACGCGAGCCAGGGACGCCCGACGGGATGGAGCCGGGCCGTCATCCGTCGTGTGAAGGACGCGGCGGGCCTCAACGGCCGCGACCGGATGCGCGCCTGGCTCACCGGGCGCGGAATGCCCTCGAACTAGGCATCCGCCCCAGCCTTAGTCCTGGAAGAACGCGGCTGCCG
>NZ_DBHD01000114.1:0-5824 GCF_002296025.1 Microbacterium sp. UBA837 | reverse complement strand
ACATCTTGACGTGAGGCAAGGCGGAGATGCGCTCCTGGGCGCTCCAGCCGTCGGCGGGGATCTCGACGTTCACACGTTCGTCACGCGTCCGTCCTAGGGTTGACCGGGTGAAGCCGATTCGCAAGTTCACCGTCCGTGCCGTCGTCCCGGGTGCGCTCTCGGCGCTCGAAGAGCTCGCGGGGAACCTGCGGTGGTCGTGGCACGAGCCCACGAAGCGCCTGTTCGAGCACATCGAGCCGGCCGTCTGGCGGAGTTCGCGTCGGGATCCCGTCGCGTTCCTCGGCGAGGTCGACCCTGCGCGCCTCGACGCGCTCGCGGCCGACGGAGACTACGTCGAGTGGGCCGAGAGCGAGCGGGCGGCACTGCGCGAGTACCTGGCCGAGCCGCGCTGGTTCCAGTCGCTCGGTGCGGAGGTCCCGCGCCTCGTCGCCTACTTCTCACCGGAGTTCGGCATCACCGCCGCGCTGCCCCAGTACTCGGGCGGCCTCGGCATCCTCGCGGGAGATCACCTGAAGGCGGCATCCGACCTCGGGGTTCCGCTCGTCGGCGTCGGGCTGTTCTACAAGGCGGGCTACTTCACGCAGTCGATCTCGGCCGATGGCTGGCAGCAGGAGCGCTACCCGGCACTCGACCCCGACGGGCTGCCGCCCGAACTCCGCCAGGGGTCCGTCGACGGGCTCCCAGTGGTTGGTCGGATCGATGACCACCGTGCGTTCGGGCAGCGGCAGGTCGATGGTCAGCGCGATGTGGAACGGGACGGCGAGCACCGCCAGATCCACCGACCCCCACCGATGCACCGGTGCGGCGACGGCGCCGGGGGCCATCACCTCCACTACCAGCGTGGACTGGACCGATCCGGGCCGGGTGGCGACCAGCACCTCATGACCGGCGTTCAGGGAGCGTCGGGCGAGCGCGGAGCCGAGCTTCCCGGCTCCGACGATCCCGACGTTCACGCCGTCACACCCGACGAAGCCCGATCTTCCGAGACCGTCTCGGCCTTGATGACCGGGAGCACCTCGGTCAGGTACAGTTCCAAGTTGGCGTCGGCGGCGGCCTCGGGCATCCCGGGGTCGAACTGGGCGACGAACCGCTCGGAGCCCAGCAGCTCGTGCTGGGCGAGGATGCCGTCGATGATCTGCTGCGGGCTGCCCGCCAGCAGCCCTGCCTGCACCCAATGGTCGTACACCTCCCGCGGCATGCCGGTGCGGAACGACGGATGCAGCGACATGTAGCGCGAGTAATACGGGTAGAACTCGTCCTGCGCGGCCTGCGAGGTCCGGCCGATGAACATGTGTCCTCCGGTCGCCAGCCGCAGCACCGAGGGATCGTGGCCGACGGCCTCGCCGGCCCGCCGGTACAGCTCCACCAGGCGCACACCCTGGTGCGCGCCGGTGAACAGCGACAGGAACATCGGCTGTCCGAGCGTGCCCGCTCGAACCGCGCTTTGCGGGGTCCCGCCCACCCCGATCCAGATCGGCATCCGCTCCTGCGCCGGCCGTGGGCCGATGTGCATGCCCCTCAGCGGGGTGCGGAAGCGACCCTGCCACGGCGCATCCGGGGCATCTCTCAACTGGATCAGCAACCCGAGCTTCTCCTCGAACAGCGCCTCGTAGTCCTGCATGTCATACCCGAACAGGGGGTAGGACTCCGGGAACGCGCCCCTGCCCGCGGTGATCTCCGCGCGACCGTGGGAGAGCTGGTCCAGAGTGCCGAACTGCTCCATCACCCGCACCGGGTCGATCGTGGACAGCACGGTCACCGACGTCGTCAACCTGATCCGGCTCGTCAACGCCGCGATCGCCGCGAGCACCACCTCCGGGGCTGACACCGCGAAATCCGATCGGTGATGCTCACCCAGCGCGAAGACGTCCAGCCCGCCCGCATCCGCCGCCTCTGCCTGGCGCACCAACGCGTCCAGCCGCCGGCCCACCGCCCGCGGGGTCGGTTCGCCCGTCAGGTCACCGAATGAGTAGATTCCAAGTTCCATGGCCCCCATAATGGTATGCATACCATACTAGTTTCCAAGGGGATACTCATGGCGAAGCACCACCCCGACGACCCGTGCCCGTTCGGCCCGACGGTGGAGATCCTGCTGCCGCGCTGGACCTCGCAGATCCTGTGGGTGCTCAGTGAGCACGGCACCCTCCGGTTCTCGCAGATCCGCGACCTGATCCCCGGCATCACCCCGAAGGTCCTCACCGAGCGGCTACGAAAGCTCGAACGTGACGGCCTGGTCGCGCGCGCCTACCACGCCGAGGTCCCGCCGCGCGTGGAGTACCGCAGCACGCCCCTCGCCGGGAGCCTGTTGCCCGCGTTCCACGTCTTGGCGGGCTGGACCGATGAGCACCTCGACGAGGTCGACGCTGCCCGACGTCGCTTCGACGCCCAGTCCCGGTGACTGTCGTCGACGACCATCCGCCGGGGCGCGAGCGCAAGGGAGGCGTCCACCAGGGCGTCCCCGTTGCTGAGCTACAATCCTCGAATGGAGACGTCGTGGTCCAGCTCACCGCAGAGTGACTCGTCGGTCATGTCAGGCTCGCGGCCCGGAGGATGGGCGATGGAGTTGCGGCCGACAGGCTCCGCTCCCACCTTCCTGCCCGACGACGTGGCGCGTCAGGCGGTGGAGATGCTCGGTTCGCCCCCGTGGGGTGGGCCAGCGAGACCGCGGCACCATCGTGGGCCGGCTGATGGTCCGCGATCCCCGGCTCATGCAGGTCCGCTTCCACCTGAGCATGGGCGTCGAACTGCTGACGACCGAAACGTTGGCTCGTCTGGCAGGTGCCGGTCTCTGCCACGTCACCCGCCCGGCGTTGCTCGCCGTGATCGATCACGTCAGGTTGCGAGACGTGAGCTACTCGTCCCTGATCGCCGCAGCGAACGTCGTGCAACTCGGTGTGATCGAAGCGCTCCTGGATGCTTCCGCGTACATCGGCTTGGAGGACGGCGGGCGGTCGCTGCTCCGATCCATCACGAATGCGCCCGAACCGGTGTTCGATGAGTTCATGCGCGACCGACGGTTACTCCACGGGTGCGGACCAGCCTCGCATGGGCTCGGAGAGTCGGCTGGACGCCGTTCAGGCCGTGCTGAACGGCCATCTCTCCCCGGGTCGCTTCGTGCGATCGACGGGTCCCCCGTCAGAGCCGGCGCGTTTGGAGCGCAACGCAGCAACTGAACCGACCCGGAGCATGGACAAGAAATCAAAGGAGATATCTCATGAAGGCAGCAGTGTGGTATGCCAAGGAAGACGTTCGCGTCGAGGAGGTCCCGGAACCGAAGCCCGACGAGGGCGAGGTCGTCATCCAGGTCGAGCGCACCGGAATCTGCGGCACGGATCTGCACGAGTACCTCAGCGGGCCGCATTTCGCCCTACCGCAGACGATTCTCGGTCATGAGTACTCGGGAACGGTCGTCGACCTCGGGAAGGGAGTCGACGGATTCCGTGTCGGTGACCGCGTCGCCGGTGTGGGGGTGACCGGCTGCGGCGTGTGCTACTACTGTCGACACGGGTTGACCGGCATTTGCGACAATCCCACGTTCATCGGGCTGCGGCGTCACGGCGCGCTCGCACCGCTGGCCTCCGTGCCCGCCTCCGCTCTGTTCGTCGTGCCCGACGAGCTGTCGCTGGTCGAAGCAGCCCTCGTCGAACCTCTCGGCGTCGCGTTCCACGCGGTCCGCCGGAGCCGTCTCGCTCCCGGTGAGACGGTCTACGTCGCCGGTGCCGGCCCCATCGGCCTCGGCGTGATCCAGGCGGCGGTGGCGGCCGGAGCAAGCGAGGTCATCGTCAGCGAAGTGTCGCCGCGCCGCCGCCAGGCCGCGACGGAACTCGGCGCGACTCGAGTCATCGATCCGACGACTGAGGACGCCGTCGAAGTCACGCGTTCGCTCACGTTCGGGCGGGGTGCGGACGTCGGCTTCGATACCGCGGGCGTGCAGGCTGCATTCGATCCCGCGACCGCGGCGATCCGCAAGCGCGGGCGCTTCGTCGTCGTCGCCGCATGGGAGCGACCGGCCAGCTTCGAACTCACGGGACCTCTGCTCCGCGAGATCGAGCTGCTGTTCACGTTCTGCTACGAGGCGGAAGAGGAGATCCCGCAGCTGCTCAAGCTCATCGCCGCTGGGAAGATCAAGGCGGCGCCGATGATCACGAGCGAGGTAGGTCTGGACGCAGTGGTTTCCGGGGGTTTCGCGGAGTTGCGCGATCATCGTGACGCCCAGGTGAAGATCCTCGTCAACCCGTCGGCCTGACGGGCCACGCGAGCAGACCGCGATCGTCGCCGATGGTGAGGTCATCGACGCGTGACGAGCAGCGTGAGCCGCCAGCGCGGCGGCGGGTGGCCACCACCAGAGCGCACCTGTTGCAGCACCGCCTGCACCCGGATCAAGAACCGGGTGCAGGCTGTGCTCGGTGACGGCGCGCGATCGACCTCCGCGAGCTTCCAGATGAGGTTGTGGGCGTCCTGCACCCCCGTGTTCAAGCCTTGACCGCCCACAGGGCTGTGCACGTGGGCAGCGTCGCCGGCGAGGAACACGCGACCGCGCCGGTAGCCGTCGGCGACGCCGTGCGTGAGGGTGAACCGCGAGGTCCAGCCGACGTCGTGCACCTCGAACTCGAGGCCCATGCGCTCCATGATGAGTCGGTCGAGGTAGGCCGCGTCGATCGCCGGGGCGTCCGCATTCGCCGCCGCGGGCACGTGGGCGATGATGCGCCAGCGGCCCGGGTCGGGCACCGGCACCACGATGAGGAGCCCTGCGGCGGAAGGTAGGCATAGCCCTCGTCCTCCGCCAGGGGCAGCGAGCCCGCGACATCCGCCAGCAGGAACTGCACCCCGCTGTCACGACGGTCGAGCCGAAGTCCCACGCGATCGCGTACCGTGCTGCGGCCGCCGCCGCACCCGATGAGCCAGCGCGCTCGCACCGTCTGGAGCCCGGCGCTGGTTTCGAGGGTGGTCTCGACGTGGTCTTCACGTTCGTCGAGTTCGACGAACGTCGTGCACCACTCCACCGCACCGCCGAGTTCGGCGAGCCGCGACTCGAGGACCTGCTCGGTGGCGTATTGCGGGATGGACAGCCAGAACGGGGTACGCGGTGTCACCCCAGGGCAGGCCGAGGAGGTCCACCCTCGTGAGCTGAGTTCATGTCGCCATGATATCCGAAAACGAGACGTTAGTGTCTCACTTTGCGTCGATGCTCGATATGCTGGGGCCATGGATGACACTCCGTCGGCACCTCCGCCGCGACGCCGCGACGTCGCGCGTCACCGCGGCATGCTCATCGCTGCCGCCACCGAGGAGTTCGCCCGCAACCCCGAGGCGTCGATGGCCGACATCGCCCGGGTCGCGGAGCTGACGAGGGCGACCGTGTACCGCCACTTCCCCAATCGGGAGGCGCTCGAGGCGGCCATCCGTTCGGAGGCGCTCGCCCGAGCATCACGGGCGCTCGACGAGAGCCGGCTCGACGAGGGCACCGCGCTCGAGGTCCTGCAGCGTGTGATCCGAGCGCTGAGCGCTCAGGGCATGGGCCTGCGCTTCATGCTGCTGCAGGCACCGGATGCCGACCCGCGCTTCCTCGCCCAGCGCGCTCAGGTGCTGGCGCCGCTCGTCGACGTGGTGCGGCGAGGCCAGCGTGAAGGCCACCTCCGCGAGAACCTGGCGCCCGAGTGGATCGTCACCGCGATGGCCTCACTGCTCGTCGCGGCCGTGCGGGACGCGGCGTCGCCCGATTCCGCGGTGGGGGAGCTGGTGCGGCGAACCCTGATGTCCGGGGTCGCGACGGATGCGAGTTGACCGGGCGCCTTGCCTGACGTCAAGATGTCCGGGTGTGATT